>NZ_CAKAKP010000005.1:0-162285 GCF_916700555.1 Streptococcus sp. Marseille-Q5112 | reverse complement strand
ATTGTAGACTATATTGATTACTACAACAATAAACGCATTAAGGTAAAATTAAAAGGACTTAGTCCTGTGCAATACAGAACTAAATCCTTTACTTAAATTATTTGTCTAACTTTTTGGGGTCAGTACATTTGCTTCTCTCTTTTTTTAATTGGCTCTTTGTTAACTATAGTGGGTTGAAGAAAAGCTAAGCTCGAGAAAGGACAAAATTTGTCCTTTCTTTTTTGATGTTCAGAGCGATAAAAATCCGTTTTTTGAAGTTTTCAAAGTTTCGAAAACCAAAGGCATTGCGCTTGATTAGTTTGATGAGATTATTGGTCGCTTCTAATTTGGTGTTGGAAAAGGGGAGTTGAAGGGCGTTGACAATTTTCTTTTTGTCCTTGAGAAAGGTTTTAAAAACAGTCTGAAAAAGAGGATGAATCTTCTTTAGATTGTCCTCAATGAGTCCGAAAAATTTCTCAGGATCCTTGTTCTGAAAGTGAAAAAGTAAGAGTTGATAGAGATTGTAGTGGTGTTTCAAGTCTTCTGAATAGCTTAAAAGCTTGTCTAGAATCTTTTTATTGGTCAAGTGCATACGAAAAGTAGGGCGATAAAAACGTTTATCACTCAGTTTCCGACTATCTTGTTGAATGAGTTTCCAGTAACGCTTGATAGCCTTGTATTCATGAGATTTTTGCTCAAACTGATTCATGATTTGGACACGCACACAACTCATAGCACGGCTCATGTGTTGGACAATATGGAAACGATCCAACACGATTTTAGCGTTTGGGTGTGAAACAGTCTGGTAGACTGTTTCAGCCTGAGCCTAGAAATTCGAAAGCGAATCTGTTTAGCTAAGGCATAGTAGGAACTAAACAGATCCATAGTAATAATTTTTACCTGACAGCGAACAGCTCTATGGGAGCGAAGAAAGTTATTTCGGATGACAGTTTGTGTTCTACCCTCAAGAACAGCTATGATACTGAGATTGTCAAAATCTTGCTCAATGAACCTCATCTTCATCTACCGATTCAAACAGTCACTCACCTGACTGTTTTAACGTCCAAGGGCATAATTTCAGGCAAATGGCTAAAGCTACACTCAAAGTGAAAGTCATTGAGCTTACGAATGACAGTTGAAGTTGAAATGGCTAGCTGATGTGAAATATCGGTCATAGAAGTCTTTTCAATCAGCTTTTGAGTAATCTTTTGGTTGATGATACGAGGGATTTGGTGATTCCTCTTGACGATAGAAGTCTCAGCCACTATCGTTTTTGAACAGTGATAGCACTTGAATCGACGCTTGCTAAGCAGAATTCTAGCAGTCATACCAGTTGTTTCAAGGTAAGGAATCTTAGACAGTTTTTGAAAGTCATATTTCTTCATTTGACTTCCCACAATGAGGACAAGATGGGGCATCGTATTCCAGTTTAGATATGATTTACTTGTGGGTATTCCTATTGATAACAGCTAAATTCCCAAACTAAGTTTCACCTCTAGTAAAAGTGGAAGTTACTATGAGAAGTTACCCTTATTGATAGCATCCATAATTTGGATATTAGGATCTTTAATATCGAGTAGTTTTGTGATAAAGTGTAGTTGTTCCATATGATTCTTTCTAATGAGTTGTTTGGTAACTTTTCATTATAGATCTTACGGGACTTTTCTATTGCCACTTTTTTCTTTTTCATTTTCATGTTAAAATAAATATATGAATCAATATCAGAAAAAGATTGTTAAGGGGACAATCTATTCACTATTATCAGGTTTAATCTGGGGGATTTGCGGAATTTTAGGAGAATATTTCTTTACTCATTATCAAGTGTCCTCTGGCTGGATTACCTCTATGCGTTTGACACTGGCAGGGGGTCTTGTGCTCATTTGGTCTGCAGTGCAATTAAAATCGCAAGTGCTAGATATTTGGCGAGATAAGAAAAATTACCTACCCTTTTTAGCCTATTCTATTTTGGGGATTTTTTCAGTTCAGTATTTTTTCTATCTCTGTGTAGAATACTCAAATGCAGCGACAGCAACTATTTTACAGTTTATTAGCCCTGTCTTTATCCTCTTTTACAATCGCTTGGTTTATCAAAAACGAGCGTCAAAAAGCGCTATTTTTTATGTTTTGGTTGCCATGTTGGGTGTTTGCCTGATGGCGACAAAGGGAGATCTCTCTCAATTATCCATGACACCGCTAGCACTTGTGACGGGTTTGCTGAGTGCCATGGGGGTCATGTTTAATGTTATCTTGCCACAACCTTTTGCGAAGCGCTATGGTTTTGTACCCACGGTTGGGTGGGGGATGATTTTAGCAGGTTTATTTAGCAATGTTCTCTCACCAGTTTATCAACTTTCCTTTACTCTTGATATTTGGAGTATCTTGATTTGTCTCATTATCGCTTTCTTTGGGACGGCTTTTGCCTTTTTCATTTCTATGAAGGCTGTGTCCTTGGTTTCTCCCTTGGTGGTTTCAGTTATCAGTGCCAGTGAACCTCTCTCTTCTGCTCTCTTGAGTGTTTTGTTTTTAGGCTTGGTAGTGGATTGGTCCCTTCTTCTAGCTATGGCCCTTATTATTTTGCCCATGATTTTCCTATCGGTAGAAGAAGCGAAAGGAAGTAAATAAAAAGTCTTTTCTTAATTCTAAAAGTGTGCTATACTAGAACAGTCAATAAAACACGGGGAGATAGTTGTGAAGAGTGTTTTTAGGTTGTATCGGTAGGGGCTTGCTTTTACCGACAGCACGTTTTATCTCACATCCCTAAAAATCATACCTAAAAACAAACAAAAAGGCTTCAAATTTGAGGCCTTTTTTGGTAGAATAGGTATCATTAAAATGAACTAGGAGGCGCCTATGACTGCTACAAAAATGAACGCACAAGAAATTATTCAATTTATCGCCAATGCTGAAAAGAAAACCAGTGTTAAAGTAACCTTTGAAGGACAACTTGCAACTGCTGTACCAAGCTCTGTTGTCAAACTAGGGAATGTCCTATTCGGAGATTGGAAGGACGTGGCTCCGCTTCTCGATGGTTTGGTAGAAAATCAAGACTATGTTGTTGAGCAAGATGCTCGCAATTCTGCAGTTCCCTTGCTAGACAAACGTGATATCAACGCTCGTATCGAGCCAGGTGCTATTATCCGTGACCAAGTTGAAATTGGTGACAATGCTGTTATCATGATGGGAGCGGTTATCAATATCGGTGCTGAAATTGGTGCAGGAACTATGATTGACATGGGGGCTATCCTTGGTGGCCGTGCCATCGTGGGTAAAAACAGTCACGTTGGTGCAGGTGCGGTTTTGGCAGGTGTGATTGAGCCAGCTAGTGCAGAACCAGTCCGTGTTGGAGACAATGTTCTCATCGGTGCCAACGCAGTGGTTATCGAAGGGGTCCAAATCGGTAGTGGTTCAGTTGTCGCAGCAGGAGCTATTGTTACCCAAGATGTCCCAGAAAACGTGGTGGTGGCAGGTGTTCCAGCTCGCATTATTAAAGAGATTGATGCCCAAACCCAACAAAAAACAGCGCTAGAGGATGCGCTTCGTACCTTATAATTGTAAAAGTAATAAAGAGGCGGAACCCTTCTTCCAGCCTCTTTCTGCTATATCGGAGGATAGATAGATGTTAGATTTGATTCAGACTAGACGAGATTTGCACCAGATTCCAGAGATTGGCTTGGAGGAGTTCAAGACTCAGGCTTATCTGCTGGATGTGATTGAGAAATTGACTGCGGGCAAGAATTTTGTTCAAGTTCGTACTTGGCGGACAGGTATTTTGGTTTACTTGCAGGGAAGTCAGCCAGAGCGTACCATTGGTTGGCGAACAGACATTGATGGTCTGCCTATCGTCGAACAAACAGGACTACCTTTTTCTTCCCAACACCAAGGTCGCATGCATGCTTGTGGACATGATTTCCACATGACTATTGCTTTGGGCTGTCTTGAGCGAGCCCTTGAGGAGCAACCAAAGAACAATCTGCTCTTTCTGTTTCAACCTGCTGAAGAAAATGAAGCTGGTGGCATGCTCATGTATGAGGATGGCGCTTTTGGAGACTGGTTGCCAGACCAGTTTTATGGGCTTCATGTTCGGCCAGATTTGAAGGTTGGTCAGATTGCGACCAATACTCATACACTCTTTGCAGGGACTTGCGAGGTGAAGATTCGTTTCAAAGGCAAAGGTGGCCACGCAGCCTTTCCACATGAAGCTAATGACGCCTTGGTGGCTGCTAGTTACTTTGTGACCCAAGTACAGTCAGTGGTTAGCCGCAATGTTAATCCAATCGAGGGAGCGGTGGTGACCTTTGGCGTTTTTCAAGCTGGAACAACCAACAATGTCATCACAGACACAGCCTTTTTGCATGGAACTATTCGGGCCTTGACTCAAGATATGAGTCTCTTGGTGCAAAAGCGGGTCAAAACAGTTGCAGAAGGAGTTGCAGCTGCCTTCGATATGGAAGTCGAAGTGGAACTCAAGCAAGGTGGTTACCTGCCTGTTGAGAACAATCCAGCCTTGGCGCGTGAACTAATGGACTTTTTTGAAGAGAAAGACGGAATTGAGTTGATTGATATCGAGCCTGCTATGACAGGTGAAGACTTTGGTTATCTCCTTTCAAAAGTTGATGGCGTTATGTTCTGGCTAGGTATTGATAGTCCCTACGCCCTTCATCACCCTCAGATGAGTCCTAAGGAGGGATCCTTAGCTATTGGGGTGGACGCGGTCTCTAGTTTCCTGAAAAAGAAGGCAGCAGAGTAGAGGGGGTGTCTATGAAATCGGAATTACGTAAGCAAGTCATGCAAGAAATGAAGGCTTTACCTCGAGAGCAAAAACAGTTTATAGACCAAGCTTTAACAGAACGACTTTTACAACACCCCTTTTACCAAGAAACCGAGGTCATCGCAACCTATCTTTCTTTTTCTCATGAGTTTCAAACGCAGGAACTGATTGAGCAGGCGCTGAAGGATGGCAAGAAGGTTCTGATACCCAAAACTTATCCCAAGGGGCGCATGGACTTTGTAGTCTATAATCCGCAACAACTAGCCAAAACTTCCTTTGGCTTACTGGAACCACAGGGAGATTTGGAAGTAGTGGATGCATTTCAGATTGATTTGATTCATGTTCCTGGTCTGGCTTTTACGACGGAAGGATATCGGATTGGATACGGTGGAGGTTATTATGATCGCTATTTGGAACATTTTTCTGGTCATACTTTGAGTACGACATATCCTTGTCAAATTCAGGACTTTATCCCTGAAAAGCATGATATTCCTGTTCAGGAGGTATTAATTGATGAAGGAACTCTTTGATAGACATTACCCTGTGACGAGTTTTTTCCTTTTTGTGACGGCCTTGGTATTTTTACTAATGTTGGTCACTGCAGGTGGAAACTTCGACAGGGCAGATACATTATTTCGATTTGGAGCCATGTATGGGCCAGCTATTCGCCTCTTTCCTGAGCAAGTTTGGCGTCTCTTCTCTGCCATTTTTGTTCATATTGGGTGGGAGCATTTTATTGTCAATATGCTTTCGCTCTATTATCTTGGTAGGCAAGTAGAGGAAATTTTCGGATCCAAGAAGTTTTTCTTTCTCTATCTATTATCTGGAATGATGGGCAATCTCTTTGTTTTTGTATTTAGTCCCAAATCCTTAGCAGCAGGAGCCTCTACCTCTCTTTATGGGCTATTTGCCGCGATTATTGTTCTTCGCTATGCTACTCGGAACCCCTATATCCAGCAGCTAGGCCAATCTTATCTGACACTTTTTGTGGTTAACATTATTGGAAGTGTTCTGATTCCAGGAATCAGCCTAGCAGGCCATATCGGTGGTGCAGTCGGCGGAGCATTTCTAGCAATTATCTTTCCAGTTCGAGGAGAAAGAAGGATGTATGGTACCAGCCAGAGGTTAGGAGCGGTAGTGTTATTCGTAGGACTTTCAGTTTTGCTTTTCTATAAGGGAATGGGGTTGTGACGACTAATATGTAAACTTGAATAAGAAAAAAAGCTACTTGAAAAATGAGTAGCTTTTAATGGTTTTGGAACTATTCGAACCAACACAGCTCTAAAAATAAGTCTTTGTGTGTAGATGATTTGAGAAAGTGAGCGCCCATTCTATCGCGAAGAAGTCATTTGTAAATAAGTTTTTTTGCAGAAAATTGAGAATGGTGTGCTTTTTTATTTCTTTTGTATCGTAAGTTTCTAGAATATAGTGTTGTATCAGTCTTATTATATATTTTAAAAATAGAAAATGTTATAATATTAGAAATTGATTGAAGAATTATTAGAATAAAAGAGGTATAAAGTTGGAAAATTGTGTTTACATTATTTCAGGCCCCCCAGGCGTTGGGAAAAGTACTGTTAGTAAAGAGTTAGCTTATTCTTTTGATAAGAGTGCAGTTATAGAGGGGGATTTGATTTACTTAATGATTAAAGGTGGTATAGTGGCTCCCTGGGAAGATGAGGGCTATTACATGGATTTGTTTTGGGACAATATCATCAGCTTGACCAATAATTTTATAACTCGAGGCATCTCTGTCGTAATAGAGTATGTCATTTTTGAATACCAACTGAAGAAAATTGCTTCTTTCTTAAAAGAAAAACAAATTGGTCTAAAATATTGTGTCTTAATGGCCGAAGAAAAAACCTTGAAAGATAGGGATGGTTCTCGAAAAGAAATTGAAAGAGTGGGCAACTTATCAATACAAGCAAGAAGTGAGTTTCTAGCTAAAAATAAGGAGAAGGAAAAACATTTTCTGTATACAGATGATTTAGCCGTCCCCAAAATAGCAGATATCATTAAAACTTCAAATCGATTTTTGATTGAAAATCTGTAATCCATCATTAAGGACCGAAGTTGAGTTAGTAGATTTAGAGACATATCTCATAAATCTTTAAATTGTATGTAAATTTGTAAAATAATTCTATTCCTTCTCAGCCAATTCTTTTCCCAGTTGGATGATGTAATCTTTCAAGTCATCTTTGACTTGTGGGTGCTTGAGTGCATAGTCAATAGAAGTTTTCATAAAGCCAAACTTATCGCCAACGTCGTAACGAGCTCCTGTAAATTCGCGGGCGAAAACACGTTGAGTTTTATTAAGTGTATCAATAGCGTCGGTAAGTTGGATTTCATTTCCAGCACCGGGAGCTTGATTTTCGAGGATCTCAAAAATTTCTGGTGTGAGCAGATAGCGTCCGATGATTGCCAAATCACTTGGAGCATCTTCTGGAGCTGGTTTTTCAACGAAAGTTTCGACACTGTAGAGACCATTAATCCCTTCACCCTGAGGAGCGATAACTCCATATGCTGAAACGTCTTCATGAGGGACAGGCATAACAGCAATTGTTGATGCATGAGTCGACTCGTAATCATTCATCAATTGTTTTGTCAAAGGTACAGCGTTGTCATCTGTGATATCCATTAGGTCGTCACCCAGCATGACAACGAAGGGCTCATTCCCTACAAAAGCTTTTGCTTGTAAGACAGCATCGCCAAGACCACGAGGATGGCTTTGACGGATAAAGTGAAGGCGAATGCCAGTTGTTTCGTCTACCAATTTTAGCAAGTCATGTTTGCCTTTTTCTTTGAGGTTGTACTCAAGCTCAAAGTTTGAGTCAAAGTGGTCTTCAATAGAACGTTTTGATTTACCAGTGACAACTAGAATATCTTCAATACCTGATTTAAGAGCTTCTTCGACGATAAATTGGATAGTTGGTTTGTCCACAATTGGCAACATTTCTTTAGCAAGTGCTTTGGTTGCTGGTAAAAATCGAGTCCCGAGTCCAGCGGCAGGGATGACTGCCTTTCTAACTTTTGATGTCATAAGAATCCTTTCTTTAGAGGGTTAAGACCACTCATTTTCTGCTTTAAATTCATTGTTCATGATGTCATAAATGGCATCTTTGATATTGGTTCCGTGGTAGATAACTTGATAAATGGCTTGTGTAATGGGCATATAGACTCCAAGTTCTTGCGCTAGTTCGTAGGCTGCTCGAGTCGTTGAGATTCCTTCAATCACCATGCCCATATTGGCTTCGATATCAGCTAGAGATTCTCCACGACCAAGAGCATCTCCGGCTCTCCAGTTACGAGAGTGGATGGAGGTTCCCGTTACGATCAAATCTCCTACACCAGATAAGCCACTATAGGTCAATGGATTGGCACCGAGTGCTACTCCTAAGCGGGTAATTTCTGCTAGGCCTCGAGCGATGATGGCTGCCTTAGCGTTGTCACCAAATCCTAAACCATGTAAGGCTCCAGCACCGACAGCGATAATGTTTTTAAGAGCACCAGCGGTTTCAACTCCGATAACATCCGTATTAGTATAAAGTCGGAAGTAGTGATTACTAAAGAGCTCTTGAGCGTATTGAGCGGTTTGTAAATCTTTAGAAGCAGCAGTGATTAAAGTTAGGTCACGCACAATGGTTTCTTCTGCATGACTAGGTCCTGAAACAACGACAATATCACTGCGGAGATGTTCAGGAATTTCTTCTTCAAGGATAGTTGATAATCGTTTATGGCTATCAGGTTCTAATCCCTTTGATGCGTGCATGACGATAGCCTTATGGTCCAAGGTTTTTGCAACTTGTTGGGCAACAAGTCGTGTCACTTTTGTTGGGACAACAAACAAAATCGCATCCACATCTTTCAATGTTTCTGCTAAGTCAGTGTAGGCAATGATATTTTCATCTAGAACGACATCTTTAAAGTAGTGCTTGTTAGTATGATAGGTATTAATTTCATTGATTTGCTCGGGAATGTTTCCCCAAATACGTACCTCGTGTCCATTGTCATTTAAGACTTGTGAAAGGGCAGTTCCCCAAGAACCAGGCCCCAAGACGGCGATGGTTTGTTTTTTCATATTCCCCTCCTTTATAACCTTCTTTTTACTATTTTACCATAAAAACCTTTATCATGCATTACTGTAGATGAAAGCGCACTAATTTGTATCAAGGAGACTTCTTTGACAAGTTTCAACTTTTTTGCTAGAATAACATCACACAAACAGAATGAGAAGGAGCTGACGCATTGTCGCTCCCTTTTGTCTATTTTTTAAGGAGAAAGTATGCTGATTCAGAAAATAAAAACCTACAAGTGGCAGGCCTTAGCTTCGCTCCTGATGACAGGCTTGATGGTTGCTAGTTCACTTTTGCAACCGCGTTACCTGCAGGAAGTGTTAGACGCCCTCCTTGCTGGGAAATATGAAGCTATCTATAGTATAGGGGCTTGGTTGATTGGTGTGGCCGTGGTCGGTCTGGTTGCTGGTGGGCTCAATGTTGTCCTTGCAGCCTATATTGCCCAAGGAGTTTCATCTGACCTTCGAGAGGATGCCTTCCGTAAAATCCAAACCTTTTCTTATGCTAATATTGAACAATTTAATGCGGGAAATTTAGTCGTTCGAATGACAAATGATATCAACCAGATTCAGAACGTCGTCATGATGACCTTCCAAATTCTTTTCAGGCTCCCCCTCTTGTTCATCGGTTCGTTTATCTTGGCGGTTCAAACCTTACCTTCTCTGTGGTGGATGATTGTTCTCATGGTAGTCTTGATTTTTGGTTTGACTGCTGTCATGATGGGAATGATGGGGCCTCGTTTTGCCAAGTTTCAAACCCTTCTTGAACGCATCAATGCCATTGCCAAGGAAAATTTGCGTGGCGTTCGTGTGGTCAAGTCCTTTGTCCAAGAAAAAGAGCAATTTGCTAAGTTTACGGAGGTTTCAGACGAGCTTCTCGGTCAAAATCTTTACATCGGTTATGCCTTTTCAGTAGTGGAACCTTTCATGATGTTGGTCGGTTATGGGGCGGTATTCCTCTCTATTTGGCTAGTTGCAGGGATGGTTCAGTCGGATCCGTCAGTTGTTGGCTCCATTGCTTCCTATGTCAATTACCTAAGCCAGATTATCTTTACCATTGTCATGGTTGGATTTTTGGGAAATTCTGTCAGTCGTGCCATGATTTCTCTGCGTCGTATTCGAGAAATTCTTGACGCAGAGCCAGCCATGATCTTCAAGGATGTGCCAGATGAAGAGTTGGTCGGAAGTCTTAGCTTTGAAAATGTAACCTTTACCTATCCAATGGACAAGGAACCGATGCTGAAAGATGTGAGCTTTACTATCGAACCTGGTCAAATGGTTGGCGTAGTTGGAGCAACTGGTGCAGGAAAATCAACCTTGGCTCAATTGATTCCACGTCTCTTTGACCCGCAGGAAGGGGCTATCAAAATCGGAGGCAAGGATATTCGAGAAGTGAGTGAAGGGACCCTGCGTAAAGCTGTCTCTATCGTTCTCCAACGTGCCATTCTCTTTAGTGGGACGATTGCTGATAACTTGAGGCAGGGCAAAGGAGATGCCACTCTATTTGAAATGGAGCGAGCAGCCAATATTGCTCAAGCCAGTGAATTCATTCATCGTATGGAAAAAACCTTTGAAAGTCCAGTTGAGGAACGGGGAACCAATTTCTCTGGTGGACAAAAGCAAAGGATGTCGATTGCGCGTGGGATTGTCAGCAATCCACGTATTCTGATTTTTGACGATTCGACCTCGGCCTTGGATGCCAAGTCAGAGCGCCTGGTTCAAGAAGCCTTGAATAAGGACTTGAAGGGGACGACAACCATTATCATCGCGCAAAAGATTAGCTCGGTTGTCCATGCAGACAAGATCTTGGTACTGGATCAAGGACGATTGATTGGTCAAGGTACGCATGCAGACTTGGTTGCCAACAATGCTGTTTACCGTGAAATCTACGAAACACAGAAAGGAAAGGAGGAGTAAAATGAAGACAGTTCAATTTTTTTGGAATTATTTTAAAGTCTATAAGCTATCATTTGTAGTTGTTATCCTGATGATTGTTCTGGCAACTCTTGCCCAAGCCCTCTTTCCGGTCTTTTCTGGACAAGCAGTGACGCAGCTAGCTAATTTAGTTCAAGCTTATCAAAATGGCAATCCAGAACTTGTTTGGCAAAGCCTATCAGGAATCATGGTCAATCTTGGCCTGCTGGTTTTGGTTCTCTTTATCTCCAGTGTCATATACATGTGTCTTATGACGCGCGTGATTGCAGAGTCGACAAACGAGATGCGCAAAGGCCTCTTCGGTAAGCTTTCTCGGTTAGCGGTTTCTTTCTTTGACCGCCGACAAGATGGCGATATCCTGTCTCGTTTTACCAGTGATTTGGATAATATCCTCCAAGCCTTTAACGAAAGCTTGATTCAGGTCATGAGCAACATCGTTCTATATATTGGTCTGATTCTTGTCATGTTTTCGAGAAATGTGACGCTGGCTCTCATCACCATTGCCAGCACACCAGTTGCCTTCCTCATGCTGATTTTCATCGTAAAAATGGCACGCAAATACACCAACCTCCAGCAAAAAGAGGTAGGGAAGCTCAACGCCTATATGGACGAGAGTATTTCAGGCCAAAAAGCTGTCATTGTGCAAGGGATTCAAAAGGATATGATGGCAGGGTTTCTTGAACAAAATGAGCGCGTGCGCAGGGCAACCTTTAAAGGAAGAATGTTCTCAGGAATTCTTTTCCCTGTCATGAATGGGATGAGTCTGGTCAACACAGCCATCGTTATCTTTGCTGGTTCGGCCGTTCTATTAAACGATAAGACTATTGAAACAAGTACAGCCCTAGGTTTGATTGTTATGTTTGCACAATTTTCACAGCAGTACTACCAGCCTATTATTCAAGTTGCGGCTAGTTGGGGAAGCCTTCAGTTAGCCTTTACAGGTGCTGAACGAATTCAGGAAATGTTTGATGCAGAGGAAGAAATTCGACCTGAAAAGGCGCCGACCTTTACTAAGTTGCAAGAAGGTGTTGAAATCAGTCATATTGATTTTTCATACTTACCTGATAAACCTATTTTGAAAGATATCAGCATTTCTGCCCCTAAAGGCCAGATGACTGCAGTTGTTGGGCCAACAGGTTCAGGGAAAACGACTATTATGAA
Organism: Streptococcus sp. Marseille-Q5112; assembly: GCF_916700555.1. Classification (GTDB taxonomy): domain Bacteria; phylum Bacillota; class Bacilli; order Lactobacillales; family Streptococcaceae; genus Streptococcus; species Streptococcus symci. The sequence goes on along the minus strand of NZ_CAKAKP010000005.1, from coordinate 150,370 downwards.
CCTCATCAATCGCTTTTATGATGTTGATGCTGGTGGTATTTATTTTGATGGTAAAGACATCCGTGACTACGACTTGGATAGCCTCAGAAGCAAGGTAGGAATTGTTTTGCAGGATTCGGTCTTATTTAGTGGAACGATTCGAGACAATATCCGTTTCGGTGTGCCAGATGCTAGTCAAGAAATGGTTGAGGCAGCAGCCAAGGCAACCCACATTCACGACTATATCGAAAGCTTACCTGATAAATACGATACTCTTATCGATGATGACCAGAGTATCTTCTCAACTGGGCAAAAGCAATTGATTTCTATCGCTCGAACCTTGATGACAGATCCAGAAGTTCTCATTCTAGATGAAGCAACTTCAAACGTAGATACGGTGACAGAAAGTAAGATTCAGCATGCCATGGAGGCAGTTGTAGCAGGTAGAACCAGTTTTGTCATTGCCCATCGTTTGAAGACCATCCTCAATGCAGACCAGATTATTGTGCTTAAAGATGGAGAAGTCATTGAACGCGGTAACCACCATGAACTCTTGAAACTAGGTGGATTCTATTCAGAACTTTATCACAATCAATTTGTCTTTGAATAAGAAAGAAGTTGTCCTATGTGGGCAGCTTTTTCTTGTCCATAAAAAATATTTATCACAGCCTTAAAAAAAACATATTAGACGAAAGTCATTTTGAGTGATATGATAGGACTATCGTTAATATTCGAAAGGAGAGGCATCATGGCTAGAACGGTTGTAGGAGTTGCTGCAAATCTATGTCCCGTAGACGCAGAAGGTAAAAACATTCACTCATCTGTATCTTGTAGATTCGCAGAGAGCATTCGTCAAGTCGGTGGTCTCCCTTTAGTCATTCCTGTTGGTGATGAGTCAGTTGTACGCGATTATGTGGAAATGATTGACAAACTCATTTTGACAGGAGGCCAAAATGTTCATCCTCAGTTTTATGGAGAGAAAAAGACCATCGAGAGCGATGATTACAATCTAGTCCGTGACGAATTTGAATTGGCTCTCTTGAAAGAAGCGCTTCGTCAGAATAAACCAATTATGGCAATCTGTCGCGGTGTCCAACTTGTCAATGTTGCCTTTGGGGGAACCCTCAATCAAGAAATTGACGGTCACTGGCAAGGCCTACCTTTCGGAACATCTCATTCTATTGAGACAGTAGAAGGAAGCGTAGTGGCTAAGCTATTTGGAAAAGAAAGTCAGGTCAACTCCGTCCATCGTCAAAGTATTAAAGATTTGGCACCTAATTTCCGTGTAACTGCTATTGATCCAAGAGACCAGACCATCGAAGCGATTGAGTCTATCGATGAGCACCGCATTATCGGTTTGCAGTGGCATCCAGAGTTTCTGGTTAATGAAGAAGATGGCAATTTAGAATTATTTGAGTATTTATTGAATGAACTGTGACGACTGGGACATCTGGTCGTTCTTTATTTTATTTTTTCAAAATTTTTGGAATGTGGCATTTTTACGCAAACGTTTGAATTCTGATAAAAATTGGAGAAATTCGACAAAAAAACTTGAAAAAAACGAAGGTAAGCGTTATGATAGAAAAGAAGAAATATTGGAGGAATAACATGTCACATATTAAATTTGATTATTCAAAAGTTTTAGACAAATTTGTTGCACCACATGAAGTGGAATACATGCAATCACAAGTAACAGCAGCAGATGAATTGATCCGTAAAGGAACTGGTGCTGGTAGTGACTTCTTGGGATGGTTGGACCTTCCTGAAAACTACGACCGCGAAGAATTTGACCGCATCTTGAAAGCTGCTGAGCAAATCAAGTCAGACAGCGATGTTTTGGTTGTAATCGGTATCGGTGGATCTTACCTTGGTGCCAAAGCAGCAATCGACTTCTTGAACCACCACTTTGCAAACTTGCAAACAAAAGAAGAACGCAAGGCTCCACAAATCCTTTACGCAGGAAACTCAATCTCATCTACTTACCTTGCTGACTTGGTAGAGTACGTAGCTGATAAAGATTTCTCAGTAAACGTGATTTCTAAATCAGGTACAACAACTGAACCAGCTATCGCTTTCCGTGTCTTCAAAGAACTTTTGGTTAAGAAATACGGTCAAGAAGAGGCTAACAAACGTATCTACGCAACAACTGACCGCCAAAAAGGTGCTGTTAAGGTTGAAGCAGATGCTAACGGTTGGGAAACATTTGTTGTTCCAGATGACATCGGTGGACGCTTCTCAGTATTGACAGCAGTTGGTTTGCTTCCAATCGCAGCATCAGGAGCTGACATCAAAGCCCTTATGGAAGGTGCGAATGCGGCTCGCAAAGACTACACTTCAGATAAAATCTCTGAAAACGAAGCTTACCAATACGCAGCAGTTCGTAACATTCTTTACCGTAAAGGCTATGCAACTGAGATCTTGGTAAACTACGAGCCATCACTTCAATACTTCTCAGAATGGTGGAAACAATTGGCTGGTGAATCAGAAGGAAAAGACCAAAAAGGTATCTACCCAACTTCAGCCAACTTCTCAACTGACTTGCACTCACTTGGTCAATTTATCCAAGAAGGAACTCGTATCATGTTTGAAACAGTTGTCCGTGTTGACAAACCTCGTAAAAACGTGATTATCCCTAGCTTGGAAGAAGACCTTGATGGACTTGGTTACCTTCAAGGAAAAGACGTTGACTTTGTAAACAAAAAAGCGACTGATGGAGTTCTTCTTGCCCACACAGATGGTGATGTACCAAACATGTACGTGACCCTTCCAGAGCAAGACGCTTTCACTCTTGGTTACACAATCTACTTCTTCGAATTGGCTATCGCTCTTTCAGGTTACTTGAATGCTATCAACCCATTTGACCAACCAGGTGTTGAAGCTTACAAACGTAACATGTTTGCCCTTCTTGGAAAACCAGGATTTGAAGAATTGAGCAAAGAACTTAACGCACGTCTATAATAATAGAAGAAAAGAGTGGTTTGCCCACTCTTTTTACTCTCTTTATTCATAGAAATTGGACTCAGCCAAGACTTGTGATATAATATAGAGAGCAAAAAGGCAGACGCCTAGAGACTTTATAGGAGAAACTATGTCAAAAGATATCCGCGTACGTTACGCACCAAGTCCAACAGGACTACTACACATCGGGAATGCCCGTACAGCGTTGTTCAACTACTTGTATGCACGTCATCATGGTGGAACTTTTATCATTCGTATCGAAGATACTGACCGTAAACGTCATGTCGAGGATGGTGAACGTTCACAACTTGAAAACCTTCGCTGGTTAGGCATGGATTGGGATGAAAGCCCAGAAACACATGAAAAATACCGCCAGTCTGAGCGTTTGGACTTGTATCAAAAATACATCGACCAACTGTTAGCTGAAGGAAAAGCCTACAAATCTTACGTTACAGAAGAAGAGTTGGCAGCTGAACGCGAACGCCAAGAAGCAGCTGGCGAAACACCACGCTACATCAATGAATACCTTGGTATGAGTGAAGAAGAAAAAGCAACTTACATCGCAGAACGTGAAGCAGCAGGGATCATCCCAACTGTTCGTTTGGCTGTCAATGAGTCAGGTATCTACAAGTGGCATGATATGGTCAAAGGTGATATCGAATTTGAAGGTGGCAATATCGGTGGTGACTGGGTTATCCAAAAGAAAGACGGCTACCCAACTTACAACTTTGCCGTTGTTATCGATGACCACGACATGCAAATCTCTCATGTAATCCGTGGAGATGACCACATTGCTAATACACCAAAACAGCTTATGGTTTATGAAGCGCTTGGTTGGGAAGCACCAGAGTTTGGTCACATGACCTTAATCATCAACTCTGAAACTGGTAAAAAATTGTCTAAACGTGACACCAACACCCTTCAGTTTATCGAAGACTACCGTAAAAAAGGTTATTTACCAGAAGCAGTCTTTAACTTTATTGCTCTTCTTGGTTGGAACCCAGGTGGCGAAGATGAGATTTTCTCTCGTGAAGAACTCATTAAACTTTTCGATGAAAACCGCCTCAGCAAGTCACCAGCAGCCTTTGACCAGAAGAAACTAGACTGGATGAGCAATGACTATATCAAGAATGCAGACCTAGAAACTATCTTTGAGATGGCAAAACCATTCTTAGAGGAAGCAGGCCGTTTAACTGACAAGGCTGAAAAACTAGTTGAGCTCTATAAACCACAAATGAAATCAGTAGATGAGATTATTCCATTGACAGATCTTTTCTTCTCAGATTTCCCAGAATTGACAGAAGCAGAGCGTGAAGTCATGGCGGGTGAAACAGTCCTAACAGTTCTTGAAGCCTTCAAGGCAAAACTTGAAGCGATGACAGATGATGAATTTGTAACAGAAAATATCTTCCCACAAATCAAAGCTGTTCAAAAAGAAACAGGTATCAAAGGGAAAAATCTCTTCATGCCTATTCGTATCGCTGTTTCAGGTGAAATGCATGGACCAGAATTACCAGATACAATTTTCTTGCTTGGACGTGAAAAATCAATCCAGCATATCGAAAATATGTTAAAAGAAATCTCTAAATAAGAAGGATGTAATAATGGACATCTGGGAAAAGATGTACGAAGAGGCACAGAAATTGTATAATCCACATGAAGTATCTGATTTTGTTTATGCTAATCATGTCGTTGCCGCAGTAGAAGCAGAAGATGGACAAATATTTACAGGTTTCTGCATGGAGGGAACTTGTGGTGTTTTCCATCTCTGCGCAGAGCGGGCGGCTCTCTTCAATATGTACCAATTTTCAGGACAAACTAAGGTTAAAAAAGTATTAGCCTTTCGAGACAAACCACCTTATGGTGGAAGTTCCGGTATGCCTTGTGGCGCTTGCAGAGAATTCCTCTTAGAGTTGAACGCTGAAAATAAAGATGCAGAATTCATGATGGACTATAATATAAGAAAAACAGTTAAAGTTGCAGAACTAATGCCCTATTGGTGGGGAGAAGAACGTGCTTCTAAGTTTAATAATCAATAGAAGAGTCAGTATAATTCTGGCTCTTTTTACTTAATTTGAAAAAAACAGAAAAAAGTAGTTGACAAAGGTGAAAAAGTCTGTATAATAGTAAGAGTTGAAAATAACAGCTCAGGTCCGTTGGTCAAGGGGTTAAGACACCGCCTTTTCACGGCGGTAACACGGGTTCGAATCCCGTACGGACTATGGTGTATTGTGGTTGAAGCACTTGATGAAAAAAGTTAAAAAAGTTTCAAAAAAGTGTTGACAAGCGAAAGCGGCTGTGATATACTAATATAGTTGTCACTTGAGAGAAGCGAGTGACAAAGACCTTTGAAAACTGAACAAGACGAACCAATGTGCAGGGCACTACAACTAAGGTTGTAGTACTGAACAATGAAAAAACAATAAATCTGTCAGTGACAGAAATGAGTGAGAACTCAAACTTTTAATGAGAGTTTGATCCTGGCTCAGGACGAACGCTGGCGGCGTGCCTAATACATGCAAGTAGAACGCTGAAGGAGGAGCTTGCTTCTCTGGATGAGTTGCGAACGGGTGAGTAACGCGTAGGTAACCTGCCTGGTAGCGGGGGATAACTATTGGAAACGATAGCTAATACCGCATAAGAGTAGATGTTGCATGACATTTACTTAAAAGGTGCAATTGCATCACTACCAGATGGACCTGCGTTGTATTAGCTAGTTGGTGGGGTAACGGCTCACCAAGGCGACGATACATAGCCGACCTGAGAGGGTGATCGGCCACACTGGGACTGAGACACGGCCCAGACTCCTACGGGAGGCAGCAGTAGGGAATCTTCGGCAATGGACGGAAGTCTGACCGAGCAACGCCGCGTGAGTGAAGAAGGTTTTCGGATCGTAAAGCTCTGTTGTAAGAGAAGAACGAGTGTGAGAGTGGAAAGTTCACACTGTGACGGTATCTTACCAGAAAGGGACGGCTAACTACGTGCCAGCAGCCGCGGTAATACGTAGGTCCCGAGCGTTGTCCGGATTTATTGGGCGTAAAGCGAGCGCAGGCGGTTAGATAAGTCTGAAGTTAAAGGCTGTGGCTTAACCATAGTACGCTTTGGAAACTGTTTAACTTGAGTGCAAGAGGGGAGAGTGGAATTCCATGTGTAGCGGTGAAATGCGTAGATATATGGAGGAACACCGGTGGCGAAAGCGGCTCTCTGGCTTGTAACTGACGCTGAGGCTCGAAAGCGTGGGGAGCAAACAGGATTAGATACCCTGGTAGTCCACGCCGTAAACGATGAGTGCTAGGTGTTAGACCCTTTCCGGGGTTTAGTGCCGTAGCTAACGCATTAAGCACTCCGCCTGGGGAGTACGACCGCAAGGTTGAAACTCAAAGGAATTGACGGGGGCCCGCACAAGCGGTGGAGCATGTGGTTTAATTCGAAGCAACGCGAAGAACCTTACCAGGTCTTGACATCCCTCTGACCGCTCTAGAGATAGAGCTTTCCTTCGGGACAGAGGTGACAGGTGGTGCATGGTTGTCGTCAGCTCGTGTCGTGAGATGTTGGGTTAAGTCCCGCAACGAGCGCAACCCCTATTGTTAGTTGCCATCATTCAGTTGGGCACTCTAGCGAGACTGCCGGTAATAAACCGGAGGAAGGTGGGGATGACGTCAAATCATCATGCCCCTTATGACCTGGGCTACACACGTGCTACAATGGCTGGTACAACGAGTCGCAAGCCGGTGACGGCAAGCTAATCTCTTAAAGCCAGTCTCAGTTCGGATTGTAGGCTGCAACTCGCCTACATGAAGTCGGAATCGCTAGTAATCGCGGATCAGCACGCCGCGGTGAATACGTTCCCGGGCCTTGTACACACCGCCCGTCACACCACGAGAGTTTGTAACACCCGAAGTCGGTGAGGTAACCGTAAGGAGCCAGCCGCCTAAGGTGGGATAGATGATTGGGGTGAAGTCGTAACAAGGTAGCCGTATCGGAAGGTGCGGCTGGATCACCTCCTTTCTAAGGATAAGGAACTGCGCATTGGTCTTGTTTAGTCTTGAGAGGTCTTGTGGGGCCTTAGCTCAGCTGGGAGAGCGCCTGCTTTGCACGCAGGAGGTCAGCGGTTCGATCCCGCTAGGCTCCATTGGTGAGAGATCACCAAGTAATGCACATTGAAAATTGAATATCTATATCAAATAGTAACAAGAAAATAAACCGAAAACGCTGTAGTATTAATAAGAGTTTATGACTGAAAGGTCAGAAAAATAAGGTTAAGTTAATAAGGGCGCACGGTGGATGCCTTGGCACTAGGAGCCGAAGAAGGACGTGACAAACGACGATATGCCTTGGGTAGCTGTAAGTAAGCGATGATCCAGGGATTTCCGAATGGGGGAACCCAACAGGTACTACCTGTTACCCGCATCTGTTAAGGATGTGAGGAGGAAGACGCAGTGAACTGAAACATCTAAGTAGCTGCAGGAAGAGAAAGCAAAAGCGATTGCCTTAGTAGCGGCGAGCGAAACGGCAGAAGGGCAAACCGAAGAGTTTACTCTTCGGGGTTGTAGGACTGCAATGTGGACTCAAAGATTATAGAAGAATGATTTGGGAAGATCAGCCAAAGAGAGTAATAGCCTCGTATTTAAAATAGTCTTTGTACCTAGCAGTATCCTGAGTACGGCGGGACACGTGAAATCCCGTCGGAATCTGGGAGGACCATCTCCCAACCCTAAATACTCCCTAGTGACCGATAGTGAACCAGTACCGTGAGGGAAAGGTGAAAAGCACCCCGGGAGGGGAGTGAAATAGAACCTGAAACCGTGTGCCTACAACAAGTTCGAGCCCGTTAATGGGTGAGAGCGTGCCTTTTGTAGAATGAACCGGCGAGTTACGTTATGATGCGAGGTTAAGTTGAAGAGACGGAGCCGTAGGGAAACCGAGTCTGAATAGGGCGCCTTAGTATCATGACGTAGACCCGAAACCATGTGACCTACCCATGAGCAGGTTGAAGGTGCGGTAAGACGCACTGGAGGACCGAACCAGGGCACGTTGAAAAGTGCTTGGATGACTTGTGGGTAGCGGAGAAATTCCAAACGAACTTGGAGATAGCTGGTTCTCTCCGAAATAGCTTTAGGGCTAGCGTCGACATTAGAGATTCTTGGAGGTAGAGCACTGTTTGGGTGAGGGGTCCATCCCGGATTACCAATCTCAGATAAACTCCGAATGCCAATGAATTATGGTCGGCAGTCAGACTGCGAGTGCTAAGATCCGTAGTCGAAAGGGAAACAGCCCAGACCACCAGCTAAGGTCCCAAAATAATTGTTAAGTGGAAAAGGATGTGGGGTTGCACAGACAACTAGGATGTTAGCTTAGAAGCAGCTATTCATTCAAAGAGTGCGTAATAGCTCACTAGTCGAGTGACCCTGCGCCGAAAATGTACCGGGGCTAAAACAATTTACCGAAGCTGTGGATACCTTTATAGGTATGGTAGGAGAGCGTTCTATGTGTGATGAAGGTGTACCGTGAGGAGCGCTGGAACGCATAGAAGTGAGAATGCCGGTATGAGTAGCGAAAGACAGGTGAGAATCCTGTCCACCGTAAGACTAAGGTTTCCAGGGGAAGGCTCGTCCGCCCTGGGTTAGTCGGGACCTAAGGAGAGACCGAAAGGTGTATCCGATGGACAACAGGTTGATATTCCTGTACTAGAGTATGTAGTGATGGAGGGACGCAGTAGGCTAACTAAAGCAGACGATTGGAAGAGTCTGTCTAAGCAGTGAGGTGTGATATGAGTCAAATGCTTATATCTTTAACATTGAGCTGTGATGGGGAGCGAAGTTTAGTAGCGAAGTTAGTGACGTCACACTGCCAAGAAAAGCTTCTAGCGTTTAAACATACTCTACCCGTACCGCAAACCGACACAGGTAGTCGAGGCGAGTAGCCTCAGGTGAGCGAGAGAACTCTCGTTAAGGAACTCGGCAAAATGACCCCGTAACTTCGGGAGAAGGGGTGCTGACTTTACGTCAGCCGCAGTGAATAGGCCCAAGCAACTGTTTATCAAAAACACAGCTCTCTGCTAAATCGTAAGATGATGTATAGGGGGTGACGCCTGCCCGGTGCTGGAAGGTTAAGAGGAGTGCTTAGCGTAAGCGAAGGTATGAATTGAAGCCCCAGTAAACGGCGGCCGTAACTATAACGGTCCTAAGGTAGCGAAATTCCTTGTCGGGTAAGTTCCGACCCGCACGAAAGGCGTAATGATTTGGGCACTGTCTCAACGAGAGACTCGGTGAAATTTTAGTACCTGTGAAGATGCAGGTTACCCGCGACAGGACGGAAAGACCCCATGGAGCTTTACTGCAGTTTGATATTGAGTGTCTGTACCACATGTACAGGATAGGTAGGAGTCTATGAGATCGGGACGCCAGTTTCGAAGGAGACGTTGTTGGGATACTACCCTTGTGTTATGGCCACTCTAACCCGGATAGGTGATCCCTATCGGAGACAGTGTCTGACGGGCAGTTTGACTGGGGCGGTCGCCTCCTAAAAGGTAACGGAGGCGCCCAAAGGTTCCCTCAGAATGGTTGGAAATCATTCGCAGAGTGTAAAGGTATAAGGGAGCTTGACTGCGAGAGCTACAACTCGAGCAGGGACGAAAGTCGGGCTTAGTGATCCGGTGGTTCCGTATGGAAGGGCCATCGCTCAACGGATAAAAGCTACCCTGGGGATAACAGGCTTATCTCCCCCAAGAGTTCACATCGACGGGGAGGTTTGGCACCTCGATGTCGGCTCGTCGCATCCTGGGGCTGTAGTCGGTCCCAAGGGTTGGGCTGTTCGCCCATTAAAGCGGCACGCGAGCTGGGTTCAGAACGTCGTGAGACAGTTCGGTCCCTATCCGTCGCGGGCGTAGGAAATTTGAGAGGATCTGCTCCTAGTACGAGAGGACCAGAGTGGACTTACCGCTGGTGTACCAGTTGTCTTGCCAAAGGCATCGCTGGGTAGCTATGTAGGGAAGGGATAAACGCTGAAAGCATCTAAGTGTGAAACCCACCTCAAGATGAGATTTCCCATGATTTTATATCAGTAAGAGCCCTGAGAGATGATCAGGTAGATAGGTTAGAAGTGGAAGTGTGGCGACACATGTAGCGGACTAATACTAATAGCTCGAGGACTTATCCAAAGTAACTGAGAATATGAAAGCGAACGGTTTTCTTGGTTTGAATAGATATTCAATTTTGAGTAGGTATTACTCAGAGTTAAGTGACGATAGCCTAGGAGATACACCTGTACCCATGCCGAACACAGAAGTTAAGCCCTAGAACGCCGGAAGTAGTTGGGGGTTGCCCCCTGTGAGATATGGAAGTCGCTTAGCTCTAGGGAGTTTAGCTCAGCTGGGAGAGCATCTGCCTTACAAGCAGAGGGTCAGCGGTTCGATCCCGTTAACTCCCATATAAGCGGGTGTAGTTTAGTGGTAAAACTACAGCCTTCCAAGCTGTTGTCGCGAGTTCGATTCTCGTCACCCGCTTTGAACTTTGTTCAAATTACCAAGTTTTTAACTTGGGCGCGTAGCTCAGGTGGTTAGAGCGCACGCCTGATAAGCGTGAGGTCGGTGGTTCGAGTCCACTCGTGCCCATAAAGTTTGGTCCGTTGGTCAAGGGGTTAAGACACCGCCTTTTCACGGCGGTAACACGGGTTCGAATCCCGTACGGACTATTTTGGAGGATTACCCAAGTCCGGCTGAAGGGAACGGTCTTGAAAACCGTCAGGCGTGTAAAAGCGTGCGTGGGTTCGAATCCCACATCCTCCTTTTGTATTAACGCGGGATGGAGCAGCTCGGTAGCTCGTCGGGCTCATAACCCGAAGGTCGTAGGTTCAAATCCTGCTCCCGCAATAAGGCTCGGTAGCTCAGTTGGTAGAGCAATGGATTGAAGCTCCATGTGTCGGCGGTTCGATTCCGTCTCGCGCCATTATATATTTTTCGGAAGGGTAGCGAAGAGGCTAAACGCGGCGGACTGTAAATCCGCTCCTTCGGGTTCGGGGGTTCGAATCCCTCCCCTTCCATTATTTTAGTTACGGGCATAGTTTAAAGGTAGAACTAAGGTCTCCAAAACCTTCAGTGTGGGTTCAATTCCTACTGCCCGTGTTAATAGAATTATGGCGGGTGTGGTGAAGTGGTTAACACACCAGATTGTGGCTCTGGCATGCGTGGGTTCGATCCCCATCACTCGCCTATTTTATATTATTGGGGTATAGCCAAGCGGTAAGGCAAGGGACTTTGACTCCCTCATGCGTTGGTTCGAATCCAGCTACCCCAGTTACTATTTGCCGGCGTGGCGGAATTGGCAGACGCGCTGGACTCAAAATCCAGTGTCCGCAAGGACGTGCCGGTTCGACCCCGGCCGCCGGTATAGTATAGAGTTAAGGAACGTGGTATATCTTCGTTCCTTTTTATATTATTTTTGGTATAATAATAGTGATTGGAGGTGGATGATGAAAGTGTAGGGAAGTATGTCTCGTTCTATCGATTTATTAAAACATCGGTATTTGAAAAATATTAAAGAAAATCCTGAATTGTTTGTTGGGATTGAGCTGGAATATCCTGTTGTAAACTTGGAAGAGGATGCTACAGATGTTGAAGTTATCAAGCATTTATTTGGATATCTAGTTTCTGATTTGGATTTAACTGTAGAAAAGGTTGATGATTTTGGGTATCCTATCCAGTTAGTAGATCCAGTAAGTCAGGATGCTATTTTATTTGAAGTTTCCTATACTACGATTGAGTTTGCATTTGGCAAGGCTGAAACGATACAAGAGGTTGAAGAACGTTTTAGTATTTATATGGAAGCAATCCAGAAGAAGTTAGCTGAATCAAATCATGCTATTGTGGGCTGTGGTATTCATCCCAACTGGAATAAAAATGAGAATTGTCCAGTGGCTTATCCACGCTATCAGATGTTGATGGACTATTTGAATTTGAGTAGAAATGTGACTAAATCAGACTTACATCAATTCCCTGAATACGGATCGTTTATTTGTGGGAGTCAGGTTCAGTTGGATGTTTCAAAGTCTAACTACTTACGAGTGATTAATGCTTTTACCCAAATTGAAGCAGTTAAGGCTTATTTATTTGCCAATTCTGAGTTTACAGGTGCGGATTGGGATACAAAAATCTCAAGAGATATTTTCTGGGAAGAATCGATGCATGGTATCTATCCAGAGAATGTTGGTGTCAATGCTAGACTCTTTAAAGATGAGGATGATTTTTTTGATTATCTAGATCATTCTGCAATTTTTACTGCGGAACGTGATGGACAAACATATTATTTTTATCCGATTCAGGCTAGGGACTATTTAGCTACATCTGAAATCCAAGCATATGCTCTTAATGGGGATGAGATTCTTATTTACCCTCAAGAGAAGGATTTTGAAACTCATCGTAGTTATCAGTACCAAGACTTAACGACTCGCGGAACAGTTGAGTTTCGTAGTGTGTGTACTCAACCTCTAGATAGAACCTTCGCTTCAGCAGCTTTTCATTTAGGATTGTTGGTTAATTTAGATAAGTTAGAAGCTTACTTAGAAACAGCATCTTTCTTTGAAGCATTTGGTCGTAATTACAAGTTTTTAAGACGACAATTTTCTAAGAAGAAGCTTACAGGTGAGGAAGAAACTGCGATTATTGAATTTTCCAAAGACTTACTCCTGCTAGCTGAGGAAGGACTGGAGATGCGAAATAAGCAAGAAACGATCTATTTACAGCCTTTGAAAGAAGAATTGGGACTATAATTTCTCTTATAAAGGGAGAATTTTCTGAAAAATCATGATATAATGGAAGAGACTATAGATAAAGGATAAAGAGTAATGACATTAGTTTATCAATCAACGCGTGATGCCAACAATACAGTAACTGCCAGCCAAGCTATTTTGCAAGGTTTGGCGACGGACGGTGGTTTGTTTACACCGGTTACTTATCCAAAGGTAGATTTGGACTTTGACAAATTGAAAGATGCTTCTTATCAGGAAGTTGCTAAGATTGTTTTGTCAGCATTTTTAGATGACTTTACAGCTGAAGAGTTGGACTACTGTATCAACAATGCCTACGATAGCAAATTTGATACTCCATCTATTGCGCCTTTGGTGAAATTAGACGGTCAATATAACTTGGAACTTTTCCATGGTTCAACAATTGCTTTTAAGGATATGGCCTTGTCTATTTTGCCATACTTTATGACAACAGCTGCTAAGAAGCATGGTTTGGAGAACAAGATTGTCATCTTAACAGCGACATCTGGTGATACTGGGAAAGCCGCTATGGCAGGGTTTGCGGATGTTCCTGGTACTGAGATTATCGTCTTTTATCCAAAGGATGGTGTCAGCAAGGTACAAGAGTTGCAAATGACCACTCAGACTGGTGATAATACTCATGTTATCGCCATTGATGGTAACTTTGACGATGCGCAAACAAATGTGAAGCATATGTTTAACGATGTGGCTCTTCGTGAAAGATTAGCGGCCAACAAGTTACAATTTTCATCAGCAAACTCTATGAATATCGGTCGTTTGGTGCCACAGATTGTTTATTATGTTTATGCCTATGCTCAGTTTGTTAAGTCTGGTGAGATTGTGGCTGGTGATAAGGTCAACTTCACAGTACCAACAGGAAACTTTGGAAATATCTTGGCTGCCTTTTATGCTAAACAAATCGGTCTTCCAGTTGGTAAATTAATCTGTGCTTCAAATGACAACAATGTTTTGACAGACTTCTTCAAGACACGTGTTTACGATAAGAAGCGTGAGTTTAAGGTAACAACTAGCCCATCTATGGATATCTTAGTATCTTCAAACTTGGAGCGTCTCATTTTCCACCTTTTGGGTAATAATGCGGCTAAAACAGCTGAACTCATGAATGCCTTGAACAAGCAAGGACAATATGAGTTGACAGACTTTGATGCAGAGATTCTTAACCTCTTTGCAGCTGAATATGCGACTGAGGAAGAAACAGCGGCAGAAATCAAGCGTGTTTATGAGTCAGATTCTTATATCGAGGATCCACATACGGCGGTTGCCTCGGCAGTTTATAAGAAATACCAAGCGGCTACTGGCGATGTGACTAAGACAGTGATTGCTTCAACAGCGAGTCCATACAAGTTCCCAGTGGTTGCAGTAGAAGCTGTAACTGGAAAATCAGGGCTTGGCGACTTTGAAGCCTTGGCTCAATTACATGATATTTCAGGAGTGGCTGTGCCACCAGCAGTTGATGGACTTGAAACAGCTCCTGTTCGTCACAAGACAACAGTGGCAGCTGCTGACATGCAAGCAGCGGTTGAGGCTTATCTAGGACTTTAAGACAGAGGGAGTAAACTCGGTTGGGAAACCAACTGAGTTTCTTTTCATCAGGAGGAAGGATTGTTTAAGAAAAATAAAGACATTCTTAATATTGCCTTGCCAGCTATGGGCGAAAACTTTTTGCAGATGCTCATGGGGATGGTGGATAGTTACTTGGTAGCCCACTTGGGCTTGATAGCTATTTCAGGTGTATCAGTAGCTGGCAATATTATCACGATTTACCAGGCGATTTTCATCGCTCTGGGAGCTGCTATTTCCAGTGTTATTTCAAAAAGTTTGGGGCAGAAAGACCAGTCGAAGTTAGCCTATCATGTGACTGAAGCCTTGAAGATTACTTTACTATTAAGTTTCCTTTTAGGAGCTTTGTCCATCTTCGCTGGGCAAGAGATAATAGGACTTTTGGGGACGGAGAGAGATGTAGCTGAGAGTGGAGGACTCTACCTATCCTTGGTGGGCGGATCGATTGTTCTCTTAGGTTTAATGACTAGTCTGGGAGCTTTGATTCGTGCAACGCATAATCCACGTTTGCCCCTCTATGTGAGTCTTTTATCCAATGCCTTGAATATTCTTTTTTCAAGTCTAGCTATTTTTGTTCTGGATATGGGGATAGCTGGTGTTGCTTGGGGGACAATTCTGTCTCGCTTGGTAGGTCTTGTGATTTTATGGTCGCAATTAAAGTTGCCTTTTGAGAAACCGACTTTTGGTTTAGATAAGGAACTATTGACCTTAGCTTTGCCAGCAGCTGGAGAGCGGCTTATGATGCGGGCTGGTGATGTCGTGATCATTGCCTTGGTCGTTTCTTTTGGAACGGAGGCAGTTGCTGGGAATGCAGTTGGAGAAGTCTTGACCCAGTTTAACTACATGCCTGCCTTTGGCGTAGCTACGGCAACGGTCATGCTGGTGGCCCGAGCAGTTGGAGAGGATAATTGGGAAAGAGTAGCTAGTTTGAGCAAGCAAACCTTTTGGCTTTCTCTGCTTCTCATGTTGCCCTTGACGCTTAGTGTCTATGCCTTGGGCATACCACTGACTCATCTCTATACGAATGATTCTCTAGCGGTGGAGGCTAGTGTGCTAGTGACACTGTTTTCACTACTTGGTACTCCTATGACGATAGGAACAGTCATCTATACAGCAGTCTGGCAGGGTTTGGGCAATGCTCGGCTTCCCTTTTATGCGACAAGTATAGGAATGTGGTGTATCCGCATTGGAACAGGATATCTGATGGGGATTGTGCTTGGTTGGGGCTTGCCTGGTATTTGGGCCGGAACCCTTTTGGATAATGGTTTTCGTTGGTTATTTCTACGTTACCGTTACCAGCGTTATATGAGCTTGAAAGGATAGGAAATGCAAAAAACAGCTTTTATTTGGGATTTAGATGGGACTTTATTGGACTCTTATGAAGCGATTTTGTCAGGGATTGAGGAAACTTTTGGTCAGTTTTCTATTCCTTATGATAAGGAGCAGGTGAGAGAGTTTATCCTCAAGTTTTCTGTGCAGGATTTACTTATGCAGGTGGCAGAAGAGCGAAAGATAGATGTGGAAGTGCTAAATCAGGTGCGTGCCCAGAGTCTGGCTGAGAAGAATGCTCAGGTAGTTTTGATGCCAGGTGCGCGTGATGTGCTAGCTTGGGCAGACCAAGCAGGAATTCAGCAGTTTGTTTACACTCATAAGGGAGACAATGCTCTTACCATTCTCAGAGACTTGGGTTTGGAATCCTATTTCACGGAGATTTTAACCAGTCAGAGTGGCTTTGCGCGCAAGCCTAGTTCAGAAGCGGCTACCTATCTGTTAGACAAGTATCAGTTGAATCATGATAATACTTATTATATAGGGGATCGGACTCTGGATGTGGAATTTGCTCAGAATAGTGGGATTCAAAGTATCAACTTTTTAGAGTCGACTTATGAAGGAAATCACAGAATTCAAGGGTTAGCAGATATTCCTTACATTTTTGGGGATTGGGAACGATAAGATTGTGTCAGTTTTGTAACAGAGACCTAACAAACTGTTTCAAGTAACAGAGTTTGTTACAAGGAATAGACAGTTCTGTTAAATAGGCCCAAGAGGGCTTTTTTTCTGCATTTTTTGTGTTATGATAGATAGGTACTCATTTGAAAGGAATTTGAAAGAATGAAGAAAAGAATATTATTAGCCTCAACAGTAGCCTTGTCATTTGCCCAAGTATTGGCAACTCAAGCAGAAGAAGTTCTTTGGACTGCACGTAGTGTTGAGCAAATCCAAAACGATTTGACTAAAACGGATAACAAAACAAGTTATACCGTTCAGTATGGTGATACCTTGAGCACCATTGCAGAAGCCTTGGGTGTAGATGTCACAGTTCTTGCGAATTTGAATAAAATCACGAATATGGACTTGATTTTCCCAGAAACTGTTTTGACAACGACTGTCAATGAAGCAGAAGAAATAACGGAAGTTGAAATCCAAACACCTCAAGCGGCTTCTAGTGAAGAAGTGACAACTGCGACAGCAGATTTGACAACCAATCAAGTGACGATTGATGATCAAACTGTTCAGGTTGCAGACCTTTCTCAACCGATTGCAGAAGCGCCAAAAGAGGTAGAAAATACAAGTACAAAAGAAGTAGCAACAAATTCAGAAGTTGCAGAGACAGTTGCTACTGCAGAAGAAGTGGCACCATCTACAGAGACTTCTGTCTCAGAGGAGCAAACAGCCGAAACAAGTAGTGCAGTTGCAGAGGCAGCTCCTCAGGCAACGACTCCAGCTGATAAGCATGAAACACAAGCAAGCCCTCAAGCTGAACCAGTAGTGGAAGCAACTACAACGCCAGTAGAAGAAAAAGCAACCGAAACAACTGCAACAAGTTCAGAAGAAGCAAAAGAAGCATCATCAAATGAAGCTACAACAGCAGTTTCTACTTATCAACCAGAAGAGACGAAAACAACTTCAGCAACTTACGCAGCTCCAGCAGCTCCAGATTATGCTGGACTTGCGGTAGCGAAATCTGAAAATGCAGGTCTTCAACCACAAACAGCTGCCTTTAAAGAAGAGATTGCCGACTTGTTTGGCATCACATCCTTTAGTGGTTACCGTCCAGGAGATAGTGGAGATCACGGAAAAGGTTTGGCTATCGATTTTATGGTGCCAGAAAGCTCAGAACTAGGGGATAAGATTGCGGAATACGCTATTCAAAACATGGCCAGCCGTGGAATTAGTTACATTATTTGGAAACAACGTTTCTATGCTCCATTCGATAGCAAATATGGGCCAGCTAATACTTGGAACCCAATGCCAGACCGTGGTAGCGTGACAGAAAACCACTATGATCACGTTCATGTTTCAATGAATGGATAAACCAGACTTGGTAATATCATTTTGACGAATGAGATGAAGCTTTCGTGATAGGAAGCGAGCCTCGTTCGTTTTTTCTTTGTCATACTCTTCGAAAATCTCTTCAAACCACGTCAGTTTCGCCTTGCCGTAGGTGTGGTTACTGACTTCGTCAGTTTTATCTGCAACCTCAAAGCTGTGCTTTGAGCAACCTACGGCTAGCTTCCTAGTTTGCTCTTTGATTTTCATTGAGTATCAATATGAATGGAAAATGGAAAGTTAGCATCTTGTAATAATTCAAGCAACATTCTTGCAATCTATTTTAATTTATATTATATTTGATTAGTCAATTATTGATGAATCAATCGAAAAGAGAAAAGAAATGATAGAGATTCAAGATCTGCTTTATCAACTCCGCTTGTCTGAGCAAGCGAGTACGCAATTGTTTGAAAAAAGACTTGGGATTAGTTTGACACGGTATCAGATTTTACTGTTTTTATTGGAGAATTCTCCCTGTAATCAAATGGCGGTTCAGGAGCGTTTGAAGATTGATCAGGCCGCCTTGACACGACATTTCAAGATTCTGGAAAAGGAAGGTTTAGTGGAGCGTCATCGCAATCCTGAAAATCAGCGAGAAGTGTTGGTGGAGGCTACGAAGTATGCCAAGGAGCAGTTAGTGGTGAATCCTCCTATGAGTCATGTCAAGGTTAAGGAAGCGATGGAAAGTATCTTAACAGAGTCTGAGAGAACAGAACTCAGCCGTTTAGTAAATAAATTGGTTTTGGGTATTGAGAATATAGAAATTTAAGGAGAAAAGGAGAAATAGATGTCAATTATTACAATCATTTTAGCAACAATCGTTGCTTTGGAGCATTTTTACATTTTTTATTTGGAAAGTATTGCAACGCAATCAGATGCGACTAGTCGTGTTTTTAAGATGGATAAGGAAGAACTGGCTCGTCCGTCAGTAAGTTCATTGTTTAAAAATCAAGGAATCTATAATGCTCTGCTAGGAGTCTTTCTCTTGTATGGCATTTATTTCTCACAGAATTTAGAAATTGTGACTATTTTTGTTTTATTTGTGATTGGTGCTGTGGCTTATGGCTCTCTCACAGCAGATAAGAAAATTATTTTGAAGCAAGGTGGACCAGCTATTTTGGCCTTGATTAGTATTTTACTCTTTAAATAAACTTTAATGCCGGTCTAATCCCCTCTAGTCCTTTTCACTCCAGAATAAGGGAAATATGTTATACTTGTTTTTAAGAAAAAAGTCTCATTGAATTTGTTTTGAGGAGTTAGAAATGAAAGTATTAGTGACAGGTTTTGAGCCCTTTGGAGGGGAAAAGGTTAATCCAGCTTTAGAGGCCATTAAAGGTTTACCAGCTGAAATCCATGGTGCTGAGGTCCGTTGGTTAGAAGTGCCAACAGTCTTTCACAAATCGGCTCAAGTATTGGAAGAAGAGATGAGTTGTTATCAACCTGACTTTGTCCTTTGTATCGGCCAAGCAGGTGGAAGAACTAGCTTGACACCTGAGCGAGTAGCCATTAATCAAGACGATGCACGCATTACTGATAATGAGGGTAATCAACCGATTGACCTTCCCATTCGCCCAGACGGTGCTCCGGCCTACTTTAGTAGTCTGCCGATTAAAGCGATGGTTCAAGCTATAAAAAAAGAGGGCTTGCCGGCCTCTGTTTCCAATACGGCAGGGACTTTTGTCTGCAATCATTTGATGTATCAGGCCCTCTATTTGGTAGAGAAGAAATTTCCACATGTTAAGGCAGGTTTTATGCACATTCCTTATATGATGGAACAGGTGGTGAATAGGCCGACTACTCCAGCTATGAGTTTAGTGGATATTAGGCGAGGGATAGAAGCGGCAATCGACGCCATGATAGAATATGGAGATCAGGATCTCAAGTTGGTAGGCGGAGAAATTCATTGATAGAAAAAAGCTTGAGGGAAAAACCTTCAAGCTTTTGGACGTTTTCGAGCCAGTACTGCTCGGTAAAAAATTATTTTATTGATTTGAATGTAGGGTAGGAGTGAGAAACTAGCAATCCCAAAGGTAATCCAATTGAGGAAATACCAAGGAAGGAGTTGTAAGTCTAGGACAAAGCGCTGAAATTTGTAACCTTTCATTAAGAAACGGCTGGTTTTAAGTATTTGCCCTGGTTTGGCTTGTCCTAAATCTAGAGTATCACAGAGGAGAAATTCTACCTGTGAATAGGCATAGTATTGTGGAATATAGAGACTATTTCCGACAATCATCAAGAGGATACTTGCTAGAAAGTAGAGACCAAATGTCATGAGGAAACGCTCGGTTTCAATTGACGTAAGATCCAGATTGGGAAACTCAGGATGAAGGGCAACGAATTTCTTGGCTAAAAAGCTACTGTAAAAGAGGAAGTAAATCCCGAGCAAACTAGGAATGCTCCATAAAAAGAGATAGAAGCGTTTGAGAAGGAGAGTTAAAAAGGTTTGTGAAAAGTGCTCTTCATTAAAGAGAGTCAGACTATTTTTGACGGATAGTTCTGTATCAGGATTCTTGATGAGTTTAAGTGTTGTGTAGACTGAACTGGTTAGAAGAATAGTCCCGATAAAGGAGACTAATAGTGGAAAAAGGTAAGCTTGGAATACATGACCAAGCACGCTTAAAAAGGGTTGCTCTAAAATAGACTCGTTGATACGCTCTAAGGGATTGAGGAAGCCAGACAAGATGACTAGCATGCTAGGTAAGAGATAGACGAGAAAGAGGCGGGGATTTTCAGATTGAAATTGTCTGGCCTGCAGACGAATGGTTTTTAAATCAATTTTTGGGTATTTCATTCTCTCATTATACCATAGTTCGTGACAGTTCCAGCTTTTTTTGATAAAATCATACAGTATGCCCTTGGGCACAAAGTATGAACTGGGACTGTCTTTCCCAGCTTCGGAGGTAAAAAATGTCAGATTCACCAATCAAATATCGTTTGATTAAGAAAGAAAAACACACAGGAGCTCGCCTGGGGGAAATCATCACTCCCCATGGTACCTTCCCAACACCTATGTTTATGCCAGTTGGGACACAAGCCACTGTCAAAACTCAGTCGCCTGAAGAATTGAAGGAGATGGGTTCGGGAATTATCCTGTCAAACACCTATCATCTCTGGCTTCGTCCTGGAGATGAACTCATCGCTCGCGCAGGTGGTCTCCACAAGTTCATGAATTGGGACCAGCCTATCTTGACAGATAGTGGTGGTTTCCAGGTTTATTCTCTAGCAGATAGCCGAAATATCACAGAAGAAGGAGTAACCTTTAAAAACCATCTCAATGGTTCTAAGATGTTCCTATCGCCAGAAAAAGCTATCTCTATTCAGAATAATCTAGGCTCAGACATCATGATGTCTTTTGACGAATGTCCCCAGTTTTATCAGCCTTATGACTACGTGAAGAAATCAATCGAGCGTACCAGTCGTTGGGCTGAGCGTGGTTTGAAGGCTCATCGTCGTCCGCATGACCAAGGATTATTTGGAATTGTGCAAGGGGCAGGATTTGAAGACCTGCGTCGCCAATCAGCTCATGACCTTGTCAGCATGGATTTCCCAGGTTATTCTATAGGTGGTTTGGCAGTGGGAGAAACCCACGAAGAGATGAATGCGGTTTTGGACTTTACAACCCAATTGTTGCCTGAAAACAAACCTCGCTATTTGATGGGTGTGGGAGCGCCAGATAGCTTGATTGATGGGGTGATTCGTGGAGTGGATATGTTTGACTGTGTCTTGCCGACTCGTATCGCTCGTAATGGGACTTGTATGACCAGTCAAGGTCGTTTGGTTGTCAAAAATGCCCAGTTTGCTGAGGACTTTACGCCACTGGATCCTGAGTGTGATTGCTACACATGTAAGAACTATACACGCGCTTATCTTCGTCACCTGCTCAAGGCTGATGAAACCTTTGGTATCCGCTTGACTAGCTACCACAATCTTTACTTCTTGCTTAACCTGATGAAGCAAGTGCGACAAGCCATCATGGATGACAATCTTTTGGAATTTCGTGAGTATTTTGTTGAAAAATATGGCTATAATAAATCAGGCCGTAATTTCTAAAATGGAATTGATATAAGCTAAAAATCCTAAGTTTTCTCTTGGGATTTTTCTTCTTTTTTTGATAGAATAAAGTGTATAATGAAAGGGAGAATAAACTCGTATGCGCATTAAATGGTTTTCCTTGATTAGGATTACAGGTTTACTACTGGTACTCTTGTATCATTTCTTTCAGACTATCTTTCCTGGAGGATTTTTCGGGGTGGATGTCTTTTTCACATTTTCAGGTTTCCTGATTACAGCTCTACTTATCGAAGAATTTTCTAAAAATCATGAGATTGATTTGGTTGGATTTTTTAGGAGACGCTTTTATCGGATTGTGCCACCTGTGGTTTTGATGGTCTTGGTAACCATGCCCTTTACTTTTCTAGTTCGGCAAGATTATGTGGCTGGAATTGGGGGTCAGATTGCGGGTGTCTTAGGCTTCATGACCAACTTCTATGAGCTCCTAACAGGTGGGAGTTATGAATCTCAGTTCATTCCACATTTGTTTGTTCATAATTGGAGCTTGGCTGTTGAGGTTCACTACTATATCCTCTGGGGATTGGCAGTTTGGTTCTTATCTAAACAGGCTAAATCAAATGGTCAGTTGAAGGGGATGGTCTTTCTCTTATCTGCTGCTGCCTTCTTGATCAGCTTCTTCTCCATGTTTATTGGTAGTTTTCTAGTAACCTCTTATTCTTCTGTTTACTTCTCTAGTTTAACTCATGTCTATCCATTCTTTTTGGGAAGTATCTTAGCAACGATTGTAGGTGTTCGTCAGACAACTTCTTTAGTTAAGCAGTTGAATAAAATCTGGGATTTACGAAAGACTCTTTTAGTTTTTGGAGGAGGTTTTGGCTTCTTACTCATTTTGACCTTCTTTGTCAAATTTACCTATCTCTTTGCCTATCTTATGGGCTTCTTGCTTGCCAGCCTTGCAGCCCTTGCTATGATTCTGGCGGCGCGTGTCTTACATGAAAAGACTCCTAACGTGCAGGAGCCAAAGATGATCAGCTTTTTAGCGGATACTAGCTATGCGGTTTATCTTTTCCATTGGCCTTTCTACATTATTTTCTCACAGTTGACATCAAATCTTTTTGCTGTGTTACTGACTTTGATTTTTTCTTATGGATTCGCCAGTCTTTCATTTTATGTGTTGGAACCTTGGATTGCAGGAAAGGACATACCTATTATACAAACCCTCCGTCCCCTACCTCATATTCATATAATCCTTGCAGCAAGTACTGGAATTTTGGCCTTCATTGTCTTCTTAGTAACTCTGTTGGCACCACAAGTAGGAGCTTTTGAGACAGACTTAACTGTCAATGGCTTGAAGCAAGCTGCAACAAATATTAGCCAGACAAAGGTGATGACAGAACGAGCAGAAGCTGATAGTTTAGGAATTGCTGATGGCACTATGTTAATTGGTGATTCGGTAGCATTAAGAGCTAATACAGCCTTGCAGACAGCCCTTCCAGGGGCACAGATTAATGCACAAGTCAGCAGAACAACCAAGACCGCCAACGAAATCATGCTAAATAATAGCCAGAATAAATTTCTACCAAAGATGGTGGTTATTGCAACTGGGGTAAATAATCCTGAAAATTACAAGGAAGACTGGGATAGTATCGTGAAAAATCTTCCTAAGGGCCACCATATGGTTTTGGTGACTCCTTATGAGGGGGATAAGACAAAAGAGACTTACGCGATCGTTGAGAAGGCTGCTGCCTATATGAGAGAATTGGCAGAGAAGACACCTTATATCACAGTTGCTGATTGGAATCAAGTTGCTAAGGAACACCCAGAGATCTGGACAGGAACAGACCAAGTCCATTTCGGAAGTGACACTAGCAAAATTGAAGCCGGAGCTAAATTGTATGCAGATACCATTGTTACAGCCTTGCAAACAGCTCAAGACAAGCCAGTCAAATCAAAATAACGTGTATTTAAAAGAGAAGAGTTGGAGACATCCAGCTCTTTTAAAATATCTCTAGAAAATAGGTCTATACCATTTACAAATGAATCAGAAAAGTTTATAATGTAATTGACATAATAAATATCAAAAGTAATCTTTTAAGGAGGTCATTATTATGCTTAATTACGTTAAAGCGGATCAGTTTTTCTATCCATTTGGCATTCGTCGCGGTGGGTACTTAGAACTTGTTGATGGCAAATTTGGGAAACATGTGGATCAAATTCCTGAAGGAGCAGAGGTTCTTGACTATACTGGTTATAGCATTGCACCAGGTCTTGTGGATACTCATATTCATGGATATGCAGGTGTAGATGTGATGGACAACAACATTGAAGGTACATTGCATACTATGAGTGAAGGACTTCTTAGTACCGGTGTTACCAGTTTCTTGCCCACAACTTTAACAGCCACTTATGAGCAATTGCTTGCAGTCACTGAAAATCTTGGAAACCATTATAAAGAAGCAACAGGTGCTAAGATTCGTGGGATTTATTATGAAGGTCCATATTTCACAGAAACTTTTAAGGGGGCACAAAATCCAACTTATATGAGAGACCCGGGTGTTGAGGAGTTTCATTCTTGGCAGGATGCTGCAAAAGGGATGCTAAATAAAATCGCTATTGCACCAGAACGTGATGGGGTAGAAGATTTTGTACGTACTATTACAGGTGAAGGTGTGACAGTTGCACTTGGACACTCAGATGCGACATTTGAACAAGCTAAGAAGGCAGTTGATGCTGGAGCTAGTGTATGGGTACATGCCTATAATGGGATGCGTGGTTTAACACACCGCGAACTAGGTATGGTAGGAGCTATGTATGAGCTCCCACATACTTACGCAGAATTGATTTGTGATGGTTATCACGTAGATCCAAAAGCTTGTGAGATTTTACTTAAGCAAAAGGGAACTGAAAATATTGCTCTCATCACAGACTGTATGACAGCTGGTGGGCTTGAAGACGGTGACTATATGTTGGGAGAATTCCCTGTTGTAGTAGCAAATGGAACTGCACGTCTCAAATCTACTGGTAATTTGGCAGGTTCTATCCTCAAACTTAAAGATGGTATGAGAAATGTAGTCGAGTGGGGTATTGCAAATCCACACGAAGCGGTCATGATGGCCAGCCTCAACCCAGCTAAGTCTGTTCACATAGATGATGTTTGTGGACAAATCCGTGAAGGCTATGACGCGGACTTTATCGTACTAGATAAAGATTTGGAATTGGTAGCAACCTATCTAGACGGTGTGAAACGTTATCAAGCATAAGAGGGAAAGCAGAAGTTAGAGACTGATTTCTTTTCAGGTTTTATAAAGAATAAATTGCACCCCAAAAGTTAGATTTTTTCCGCCTAACTTTCGGGGTGTTTTCGTTATGTGTAAAACAGAGCTACATTCTCTAGATAAATGATTCATCTAACTTTTTTGGGAGGGAGTACTGTTTGGAAGATTTTTTAATTTCCCTAGGTAAATATCCTTAAATGAGGAGTAAGGATATACATAAGAAAATTCTTTGTTGTCTTGAAGTGGCTTCCTTTTGTCTTTAGAAAACACCTCTAAGTATGGTAAAATAGTAGGAGAATAATGTGAGGAAAGTGAATGTCAAATAGTTTTGAAATTTTGATGAATCAATTGGGGATACCTACTGAAATGAGACAGGCTCCTGCTTTAGCACAGGCCGATATTGAGCGAGTTGTGGTTCATAAAATTAGTAAGGTATGGGAGTTTCATTTCGTATTTTCTAATATTTTACCGATTGAAATCTTTTTAGAATTAAAGAAAGGTTTGAGGGAAGAATTTTCTAAGACAGGTAATAAAGCTGTTTTCGAAATCAAGGCTCTGTCTCAAGAATTTTCAAATCAACTCTTGCAGTCCTACTATAGAGAGGCTTTTTCTGAAGGGCCATGTGCTAGTCAAGGTTTTAAGTCCCTTTATCAAAATCTGCAAGTTCGTGCGGAGGGGAACCAACTCTTTATTGAGGGCTCTGAGGCGATTGATAAAGAACACTTTAAGAAGAATCATCTTCCTAATTTAGCGAAACAACTTGAAAAGTTTGGCTTTCCAACTTTTAATTGTCAAGTCGAGAAAAATGATGTGCTGACACAAGAGCAGGAAGAGGCCTTTCATGCTGAAAATGAGCAGATTGTTCAAGCTGCCAATGAGGAAGCGCTCCGTGCTATGGAACAACTAGAACAGATGGCACCTCCTCCAGCAGAAGAGAAACCAGCCTTTGATTTTCAAACGAAAAAAGCTGCAGCTAAACCCAAGCTAGATAAGGCAGAGATTACTCCTATGATCGAAGTGACGACGGAGGAAAATCGTCTGGTCTTTGAAGGGGTTGTATTTGATGTGGAGCAAAAAGTGACTAGAACAGGGCGTGTTTTGATCAACTTTAAAATGACGGACTACACTTCAAGTTTTTCGATGCAAAAGTGGGTTAAGAACGAGGAAGAGGCTCAGAAATTTGATCTAATTAAGAAAAATTCTTGGCTCCGAGTCCGTGGGAATGTAGAGATGAATAATTTCACACGCGATTTGACTATGAACGTACAGGATGTGCAGGAAGTTGTTCACTATGAGCGGAAGGATTTAATGCCAGAAGGAGAACGGCGGGTTGAGTTTCATGCTCATACTAACATGTCGACCATGGATGCTCTACCAGAGGTTGAAGAAATCGTTGCGACAGCTGCTAAGTGGGGACACAAGGCAGTTGCTATCACCGACCACGGGAATGTCCAGTCCTTCCCACACGGCTATAAGGCGGCTAAGAAAGCGGGAATCCAGCTGATCTATGGTATGGAAGCCAATATCGTGGAGGACCGTGTCCCTATCGTCTACAACGAAGTGGAGATGGACTTGTCGGAAGCGACCTACGTGGTCTTTGACGTGGAAACGACGGGGCTTTCAGCTATCTATAATGATTTGATTCAGGTTGCGGCCTCTAAGATGTACAAGGGGAATGTTATTGCTGAATTTGATGAATTTATCAATCCTGGACATCCCTTGTCAGCTTTTACTACTGAGTTGACTGGAATTACAGATGACCATGTCAAAAATGCCAAACCACTGGAACAAGTTTTGCAAGAATTCCAAGAATTCTGCAAGGATACGGTCTTAGTTGCCCACAATGCGACCTTTGACGTTGGATTTATGAATGCCAACTATGAGCGTCATGGTCTGCCAAAGATTAGTCAGCCAGTTATTGATACGCTGGAGTTTGCTAGAAATCTCTATCCTGAGTATAAACGTCATGGTTTGGGGCCTTTGACCAAGCGTTTTGGTGTGGCCTTAGAACATCACCACATGGCCAATTACGATGCGGAAGCTACTGGTCGTCTGCTCTTTATTTTTATCAAAGAGGTAGCAGAAAAACATGGTGTGACCGATCTAGCTAGACTTAATATTGATTTGATTAGTCCAGATTCTTATAAAAAAGCTCGGATCAAGCATGCGACCATTTATGTCAAGAATCAAGTAGGGCTAAAAAATATCTTTAAGCTGGTTTCCTTGTCTAATACCAAGTACTTTGAAGGAGTGCCGCGGATTCCGAGAACGGTTCTAGATGCCCATAGGGAGGGATTGATTTTAGGATCAGCTTGCTCTGAAGGTGAAGTTTTTGACGCGGTTGTTTCCCAAGGTGTAGATGCGGCGGTTGAGGTGGCCAAGTATTATGACTTTATCGAGGTTATGCCACCTGCTATCTATGCGCCATTGATTGCTAAGGAGCAGGTCAAGGATATGGATGAACTCCAGACTATTATCAAGAGTTTAATAGAGGTTGGAGACCGCCTTGGCAAGCCAGTTTTGGCTACGGGAAATGTCCATTATATCGAACCGGAAGAAGAGATTTACCGTGAAATTATCGTCCGTAGTTTGGGTCAGGGAGCGATGATTAACCGTACCATTGGTCACGGCGAACATGCCCAACCAGCTCCTCTGCCAAAAGCTCATTTTAGAACTACCAATGAGATGTTGGATGAATTTGCCTTCTTGGGAGAAGATTTAGCTCGGAAACTGGTTATTGAAAATCCCAATGCTTTGGCAGAAATTTTTGAACCGGTTGAGGTGGTTAAGGGTGACTTGTACACGCCGTTTATCGATAAGGCTGAAGAAACGGTCGCTGAATTAACCTACAAGAAAGCTTTTGAGATTTATGGAAATCCGCTGCCAGATATTGTTGATTTGCGGATTGAAAAAGAATTGACTTCTATTCTGGGGAATGGATTTGCTGTGATTTATCTGGCCTCGCAGATGCTGGTGCAACGCTCTAATGAACGGGGCTACTTGGTTGGTTCTCGTGGATCTGTTGGTTCTAGTTTCGTTGCGACTATGATTGGGATTACGGAGGTTAATCCTCTCTCTCCTCACTATGTCTGTGGTCAGTGTCAGTACAGCGAGTTTATCACCGATGGTTCTTATGGTTCCGGTTTTGATATGCCCAATAAGGACTGTCCAAAATGTGGTCACAAACTCAGTAAAAATGGCCAGGATATTCCGTTCGAGACCTTCCTTGGTTTTGATGGAGACAAGGTTCCTGATATTGACTTGAACTTCTCGGGAGAAGACCAGCCTAGCGCCCACTTGGATGTGCGTGATATCTTTGGTGAAGAATATGCCTTCCGTGCAGGAACGGTTGGTACGGTGGCTGCTAAGACTGCCTATGGATTTGTAAAGGGCTATGAGAGAGATTACGGGAAGTTTTATCGTGATGCAGAGGTGGAGCGCCTCGCCCAAGGTGCGGCTGGTGTCAAGCGAACTACGGGACAACACCCGGGGGGAATCGTTGTTATTCCTAACTACATGGATGTTTACGATTTTACGCCTGTCCAGTATCCAGCGGATGATGTGACGGCTGAATGGCAAACGACTCACTTTAACTTCCACGATATCGATGAGAACGTCCTCAAACTTGATGTACTGGGACATGATGATCCGACCATGATTCGGAAATTGCAGGATTTGTCTGGGATTGATCCTAATGAAATCCCTATGGATGACGAAGGCGTGATGGCCCTCTTCTCTGGGACTGATGTGCTAGGGGTGACTCCTGAACAAATCGGAACACCGACGGGCATGCTGGGGATTCCAGAATTTGGAACCAACTTTGTACGTGGGATGGTAGATGAGACGCATCCGACGACTTTTGCGGAGTTGCTTCAGCTCTCAGGTCTGTCCCACGGTACCGATGTGTGGTTGGGAAATGCCCAAGATTTGATTAAGCAAGGGATTGCTGACCTATCAACCGTTATTGGTTGTCGGGACGATATCATGGTTTACCTCATGCATGCTGGTCTCGAACCTAAGATGGCCTTTACCATCATGGAACGGGTACGTAAGGGCTTATGGTTGAAGATTTCCGAAGAGGAGCGAAATGGCTATATCGAAGCCATGAAGGCCAACAAGGTGCCAGAGTGGTATATCGAGTCTTGTGGGAAAATCAAGTATATGTTCCCTAAAGCCCATGCGGCAGCCTACGTTATGATGGCCTTGCGTGTGGCCTACTTCAAGGTTCACCATCCCATTTATTATTACTGTGCTTACTTCTCCATCCGTGCTAAGGCTTTTGATATCAAGACCATGGGTGCGGGCTTAGATGCTATCAAGCGTAGAATGGAAGAAATTGCTGAAAAACGGAAGAACAATGAAGCATCTAATGTGGAAATTGACCTCTATACAACTCTTGAGATTGTCAATGAAATGTGGGAACGTGGTTTCAAGTTTGGGAAGTTAGACCTCTATCGTAGTGATGCGACCGAATTCCTCATCGATGGGGACACTCTCATCCCACCGTTTGTGGCTATGGATGGTCTGGGAGAGAACGTTGCCAAGCAACTGGTACGTGCGCGCCAAGAGGGTGAGTTCCTCTCTAAGACAGAACTGCGCAAGCGTGGTGGACTTTCATCAACCTTGGTTGAAAAGATGGATGAAATGGGGATTCTCGGCAGTATGCCAGAGGATAACCAGTTGAGCTTGTTTGATGAGTTGTTTTAAGAAGGTAGATTATCACCAATTTTACAATGTTTGATAATTAAAAAAATAACAGGACATTGGACAATCCTGTTATTTTTTAATTGTGAACATAAATATACAACGGCTAGATTACTAATCCTCTAAGACTATATCCTCTTCTTTTAGGTCTTCTATCAGCTTCTGCTTATAATGAGTCAGAGAGAGTGTATGTTGACCGACCCAAGATTTTTTAAATAAGTCCAATAATTCTTTGTTTTTAATGAGGTCTTCTGGTCCTATAACCTTTTCTATTAAATGATTATCTTCGCAGAATGATATTAGGGGATTATTATCTATTGTACGGTAGGATGTATAATTAATAGTATTGTCGAAAAAATAATAAATAAAACTCTGAAGTTTACCTGTTGGTTCGTAGAATCCTAATCTAAGAGATGAGTCTCTAGGGCTAGGAGAAATTTCAATTTTTACGGGAAAATTGAGAATGTAATATTCAAATAAGTCTTCTTCATCAGATTTAGATTCTTCAAATTTATCTAATAATGGAATCAATATGTTGCTATTGAAGCGTAGGGTATTCATATCCTCTAACATAAAAAATACTGAATCTGCACTAGTGCTAAATTTTCCTGATTCTATTAGAAGAAAGCTGTAGTCCTGCATTTTGCTATCCGTTTGTATATTTAGAAAATAAGCAACAAAATATTCTTGAAAAGAACGATGGGAAAACTTGTATCTGTTTCCTTCCTTGTATAGTACACATAGGCAGTTTTCTAAATCGTGGATAAAATTGCCTATATTGAGAACGTTTTTAATTCGAGGAGGAAATTTTTTAAAAATGTCTTCAATCTCTGGGAAGGTAAACTCTGTTTTTGCTTTTTGATATGTTAGAAAACAGAAGATTGCAAAACACTCTTTAAAAGTATCTGAACTTAAATTTGATAACATTTTTCGTCGATAACTTTTCGTAGCATCGTGCTTTGAGAACATGGTATCAAAGGCTTGATAGTAGAATAGGTGTAATTTTTGCGGGATTTCTGCATAGTCATTATAAGTGGAGAGCATAATATTTAGCAACAGAGGGTTTGAAGCAAAGGACTTATGTCTATTATATAAACCACTCTCTAAATCACGTATAAATTTATCTTTTAGTTCCTCATCTGGATATTCAATTTTAGTAATAAGACTTATAGCTTGTTCCTTAGTAAAAGGAACAGCTTTTAAAACTGTGAAACGTTGAAATTCAATGAATTCGGATTCGCTATAAGGTCTGGAAGAAAGGATATAATGGTTTTCAGGATATTTGTCACAAAAATCATTTAACTTCTTGAAAAATTCTTTTTGGTTTTCGCTATACAATTCATCATAGCCATCCAATAGGAATAAAAAGCATCCAGATTGAAGTGCATAATCTAAATATTCTTCTTGAAATGTATTGTGAAATTGATTTAGTTTTTTTAACAGTAATTTTTCAAGGTCTAAATGCTCCTCGTCGTTGAAATCTTTTAATTCAATAAAAATAGGAATATAGTCTTTTAATTCTAATTCACTTAGAAAAAGGTGTTTCATGAGGGTGGATTTACCAATTCCACCAGAACCTTCAATGATTAAAAATTTTGAGAGATTAGTTAGTATTTTTGTTGTAGTGGGCTTGATGATGTCTGAGCCTTTTTCTAAAAAAGGAACTTCAAAAAAATCATACAGTCTTTTGGGCTCGATTCCGTAGATAATCGTTTTGACTTTACTGTATTTTTCATAAGAATTTGTCAAATACGCTTGGAATGGAATTTCTAGATCAATTTTTACCTCATTGTAGAGCGTTTTAAATTTGTCAGTTGTTTTGGAAATAATAGGTGAAAGGTATTTATCCAGAATAGCACTAGTAACTTGTTTTGCAATTTCATTATTAAAATTTTCGTCCATTATCTTTTTGCTCCTGTGGATTTTTTAGTGTATATCTATAGAATATCACCTCGCCTTTTTTATGTCAATATAGCTATATATTTCGTTTTTAATTCTTGGATAGGTAGTTAAAAACAAGCTTCAGTAAGCTTGTTTTTTAAAA
Source organism: Streptococcus sp. Marseille-Q5112 (assembly GCF_916700555.1). Taxonomy (GTDB): domain Bacteria; phylum Bacillota; class Bacilli; order Lactobacillales; family Streptococcaceae; genus Streptococcus; species Streptococcus symci. The sequence continues at coordinate 118,726 of NZ_CAKAKP010000005.1, read as the reverse complement.
TACCAATATATGTGATATACTAGTAAGGGAGGATATTTCATGAAACTAAGAATTTTTGCGGAAGATAAGCCGGCTGAGAAGGTATTTGAATATCAATTAGAACTTGCTGATCAGACAATTCTTCTATCAACAGCACTCTTGTCAGGTGCTATTGCACTAGCAGGATTATTCTCTGCTTTGAAAGAAAAATAAAAATAGAAAAGAGAAAATTACATGGTTTTACCAAATTTTAAAGAAAATCTAGAAAAATATGCGAAATTATTGGTTGCAAACGGAATCAATGTGCAACCTGGTCATACCTTGGCTCTCTCTATCGATGTGGAGCAACGTGAGTTAGCTCACCTAATCGTCAAAGAAGCCTATGCCTTGGGTGCGCATGAGGTTATCGTTCAGTGGACAGATGATGTCATTAACCGTGAGAAATTCCTCCATGCGCCGATGGAGCGTTTGGACAATGTGCCAGAATACAAGATTGCTGAGATGAACTATCTTTTAGAGAACAAAGCTAGCCGTCTTGGGGTTCGTTCATCTGATCCAGGTGCCTTGAACGGAGTGGATGCTGACAAGCTTTCAGCTTCTGCTAAAGCTATGGGACTTGCCATGAAGCCAATGCGTATCGCAACTCAATCTAACAAGGTTAGCTGGACTGTAGCAGCCGCTGCTGGACTTGAGTGGGCTAAGAAAGTCTTTCCAAATGCTGCGAGCGACGAAGAAGCAGTCGATCTCCTTTGGGACCAAATTTTCAAAACTTGCCGCGTTTATGAAGAAGATCCTGTTAAGGCTTGGGAAGAGCATGCAGCTATCTTGAAGAGCAAGGCTGATATGCTTAATAAAGAGCAATTTTCAGCTCTTCACTACACAGCGCCAGGGACAGATTTGACACTTGGTTTGCCAAAGAACCACGTTTGGGAATCAGCTGGTGCTATCAATGCGCAGGGAGAAGGATTCTTGCCAAATATGCCGACAGAAGAGGTCTTCACAGCGCCAGACTTCCGTCGTGCAGATGGTTATGTCACTTCTACAAAACCGCTTAGCTATAATGGAAATATCATCGAAGGCATTAAAGTAACCTTTAAAGATGGCCAAATCGTAGATATTACTGCTGAGAAGGGTGATCAGGTTATGAAGGATCTTGTCTTTAAAAATGCGGGTGCGCGTGCCTTGGGTGAATGTGCCTTGGTACCAGATCCAAGCCCAATTTCTCAGTCAGGCATTACCTTCTTCAACACCCTTTTTGATGAGAATGCTTCAAACCACTTGGCTATCGGTGCAGCCTATGCGACTAGCGTCGTTGGTGGAGCAGAGATGAGCGAAGAAGAGCTTGAAGCTGCGGGACTTAACCGTTCAGATGTTCACGTGGACTTTATGATTGGTTCTAATCAGATGGATATCGATGGTATCCGTGAGGATGGAACACGAGTACCTCTCTTCCGCAACGGAGATTGGGCAAATTAAGGAGCCAAGATGATAGGAAGTATGTTTGTTGGTCTCCTAGTGGGACTCTTAGCAGGTACTTTGACCAATCGTGGAGAACGTATGGGATGCTTTGGGAAAATGTTTCTCGGTTGGATTGGTGCCTTTCTGGGGCACTTGCTCTTTGGAACGTGGGGGCCAGTTTTATCAGGAACAGCAATTATCCCAGCGATTTTAGGTGCCATGATTGTCTTAGCGATTTTCTGGAGACGAGGAAGTTAATTTCTTAAATCTGATACTCAATGAAAATCAAAGAGTAAACTAGGAAACTAGCCGCAGGCTGCTCAAAGCACTGCTTTGCGGTTGTAGATAGAACTGACGAAGTCAGCTCAAAACACTGTTTTGAGGTTGCAGATAGAACTGACGAAGTCAGCTCAAAACACTGTTTTGAGGTTGCAGATAGAACTGACGAAGTCAGTAACATATATACGGCAAGGCGACGTTGACGCGGTTTGAAGAGATTTTTGAAGAGTATGAAACGAAAAGGAGGTTGGTCATTGTACCAGCCTCCTTTTGAGTATGATATAATAGTTCTATGAGATTAGATAAATTTTTAGTGGCCTGCGCTGTGGGGAGTCGGAGTGAGGTCAAAAACTTGCTCAAGGCTGGGCGCGTGACGGTAAATGGTAAAAAAGAAAAGTCGGCTAAATTGCAGATTGATGAAGAAAGAGATGAGATTCGCTTTGATGGGCAAGTGTTGGAGTATGAAGAGTTTGTCTACTACATGATGAACAAGCCCCAAGGGGTTATTTCAGCGACTGAGGATCCTAAGCACAGAACCGTTCTAGACTTGTTGGATGACTTGGCTCGGAGCAAGGAAGTGTTCCCAGTCGGGCGCTTGGATATTGACACGCATGGTCTTTTGCTCTTGACCAATGATGGCCAGCTTGCCCATGCTCTTCTTTCGCCCAAGCGTCATGTGGACAAGACTTATCAGGCACAAGTCAAGGGAATTATGACCCAAGGAGATGTGGAGACATTTGCTGAGGGTATTCCTCTCAAAGACTTTACTTGTCAGCCTGCTAGACTGGAGCTTGTGTCTGTAGATACAAAAAAGAATCAAAGCCAAATCCGTGTGACCATTGCAGAAGGGAAGTTCCATCAGGTCAAGCGTATGGTGGGCTACTGTGGCAAGGAAGTAGTAGACTTGCAACGTTTGACTATGGGAACTTTAGTTTTAGATGAGAACTTGCAGCGAGGAGAATGGCGTCGCTTGACCAAGGAGGAATTAGAAGTTCTCCGTGCTAGTATTGCTTAAATTGGTTTATATTAGAAAAAGGTGAGGGACAATGTCCTTGCCTTTTATGTTTTTCAGTTGCTTACTTTGTGAAAAGCGTTATAATAGACTGTAGAATAAAAGGAGGAATCTATGAACGCGATTCAAGAATCATTTACTGATAAATTATTTGCCAATTATGAAGCAAACGTAAAATACCAAGCGATTGAAAATGCTGCTAGCCACAACGGGATTTTTGCAGCCCTAGAACGTCGTCAGAGCCATGTAGACAATACGCCTGTTTTCTCATTGGATTTGACCAAGGATAAGGTAACCAACCAGAAGGCTTCTGGTCGTTGCTGGATGTTTGCGGCTCTCAATACCTTCCGCCACAAACTCATTTCACAATATAAATTGGAAAATTTTGAGTTGTCACAGGCCCACACCTTCTTCTGGGACAAGTATGAGAAATCAAACTGGTTCTTGGAGCAAGTCATTGCGACTGCAGACCAAGATTTGACGAGCCGTAAGGTTAAATTCCTACTTCAAACTCCACAACAAGATGGAGGTCAATGGGATATGGTCGTTTCTCTCTTTGAAAAATACGGTGTCGTGCCTAAGTCAGTTTATCCTGAATCTGTTTCATCTAGTAGCAGTCGTGAGCTAAATGCCATTCTCAACAAATTGCTTCGTCAAGATGCTCAAATTTTGCGTGACTTGCTTACTTCTGGTGCGGACCAAGCGACTGTTCAAGCTAAGAAAGAAGACCTCTTGCAAGAAATCTTTAATTTCCTTGCTATGTCACTAGGTCTTCCACCACGTAAATTTGATTTTGCTTATCGCGATAAAGATAACAACTACCAAAGTGAAAAGGGCATTACACCACAAGAGTTTTACAAGAAATATGTCAATCTTCCTCTAGAAGATTATGTTTCTGTTATCAATGCTCCAACTGCTGACAAGCCTTACGGCAAATCTTACACAGTTGAGATGTTGGGAAATGTGGTTGGTAGCCGTGCAGTTCGCTATATCAACGTGCCGATGGAGCGCTTGAAAGAATTGGCTATTGCTCAAATGCAAGCAGGTGAGACTGTTTGGTTTGGTTCTGATGTTGGTCAGCTCAGCAACCGTAAAGCTGGAATCCTTGCGACAGATGTTTATGACTTTGAATCAAGCATGGACATTAAACTCACTCAAGACAAGGCTGGACGTTTGGATTACAGCGAAAGCTTGATGACTCACGCTATGGTCTTGACAGGTGTTGATTTGGACGAAAATGGCAAGTCAACCAAGTGGAAGGTTGAAAACTCATGGGGAGACAAGGTCGGTACAGATGGTTACTTTGTTGCCTCAGATGCTTGGATGGACGAATACACTTACCAAATCGTTGTTCGCAAAGAATTGCTGACAGCCGAAGAACAAGCTGCCTATGAAGCAGAACCAATCGTACTTGCACCATGGGATCCAATGGGAGCCTTGGCAGAATAATACTCAATGAAAATCAAAGAGCAAACTAGGAAGCTAGCCGCAGGCTGTACTTGAGTACGGTAAGGCGACGCTGACGTGGTTTGAATTTGATTTTCGAAGAGTATAAAAGCATAGAAAAAAGGAATCAGGCTTAGAACCTGGTTCCTTTTGAGTTTTTTGATTACATGATACCGAAGAAACGAGCTGCGATACCTACTGCAAAGAGTGCAAGGATGATTGAGATTGGTGATACTTTTTTCTTAAGCAACCACATGCAAAGGAAAGTAAGGAGAAGTCCCATCAATCCTGGAATCAATGAATTCAACTGACCTTGAAGGGTTTGTGGTTGAATCTTATCTAGGCTCAATCCACCAAGTGCTTGTCCAAGGATACCTTTCAATTCAGCACCTGATACAGCTCCTTCTGGGAAGTTGATGTAGGCACCTTCAGCCAATTGTTTACCTGGAAGGTTAACAGTGAAGTTGATCGATACCCAACGTTGTACAAGAACAGCAAGGATGAACATACCAAGGATAGAAGCTCCTTTAGTGATGTCTTTCAAGATACCACCAGACATGTCTTTAGTGATTTCAGATCCAGCTTTGTAACCAAACTCTTGTGTGTACCATAGGAAGGCCATACGGATCGCATTCCATCCGAAGAAGAAGAGAAGTGGACCAACCAAGTTACCAGATGCAGCAAGTGATGCACCAAGAGCTCCAAGGATAGGACGAACTGTAAACCAGAATACTGGGTCACCGATACCAGCAAGAGGTCCCATCATACCGATTTTAACCCCTTGGATAGCAGCGTCGTCGATTTCAACACCGTTAGCACGTTCTTCTTCAAGTGCAAGAGTAACCCCCATGATTGGAGCAGCTACGTATGGGTGAGTGTTGAAGAACTCAAGGTGACGCTCAAGAGCAGCAGCTTGGTCTTCTTTAGTAGTGTACAATTTTTTGATAGCTGGGATCAACGAATAAGCCCAACCCAAGTTTTGCATACGCTCGTAGTTCCAAGAACCTTGAAGGAATTGTGAACGCCACCAAACTTTTTTACGATCTGATTTTGATAATTGAAGTTTTTCAGTCATGATTGTTCCCCTTTCTAGTAGTCTTCTAGGATATCACCGATTGGGTCGTTAGAAGTCGCAGCTCCGCCGCCACCGTTACCACCTTGTTTTGAAAGGTTAAGGTAGATGAAGGCAAGGGCAACACCGACTACACCAAGGGCAATCAAAGTCAATTGAGAAATGGCAGCAAAAGCAAAACCGATTGCGAAGAATGGCCATACTTCACGAGTTGCCATCATGTTGATAACCATAGCGTAACCAACGGCAACGACCATAGCACCACCGACAGCCATACCACCGTTCAACCAGTCTGGCATCAATTTAAGAGCATCTTGAACGGCAGAAGCAGGGATAGCGATAAGGAAGGCTGCAGGGATAGCGATACGAAGACCTTGAAGAAGAAGTGCGATAAAGTGAGCACGTTCAACAGCCGCAATATTTCCTTCTTTAGCAGCAGCATCTGCAGTGTGAACCAAACCAACTGAGATTGTACGAACAATCATAGTCAAGAAAAGTCCAGCTACGGCAAGAGGGATAGCTGTTGCTGTTGCAACGGCGATACCTTCAGTAGTAAAGTTACCACCTTTGATTAAGATGATTGCTGCGGCAACAGATGCAAGGGCAGCGTCAGGAGCTACGGCAGCTCCGATATTTGCCCAACCAAGGGCGATCATTTGAAGTGATCCACCAAGCATAACCCCTGCTTCGAGGTTACCAGTTGCAAGTCCGATAAGCGTACATGCGACGATTGGTTGATGGAATTGGAATTGGTCGAGGATACCTTCAAGACCTGCAAGGAAGGCAACAACTACAACCAAGACAGCAGAAATAATTGAAATATCTGACATGGTTTTATTCCTTTTCTATTTAATGATAATAAAGTGAAAAATTTTCTTAGAATTCTTCTATAGTTTAATGTCTATTATTGAACGTTGGCTTTGTTAATCAAGTCAAACAAATCTTTTTTGGTGTCATTTGGTACTTTACGTACGTCAAATTCAACACCGAGGTCACGCATTTTTTCAAATGTAGCAACGTCATCTTTGTCCATAGACAAAACGTTGTTGACCATTGTTTTACCTGTTGAGTGAGCCATTGATCCTACGTTAAGGGTCTTGATTGGCACGCCATCTTCGATGGCACGAAGGGCATCTTGAGGTGTTTCAAACAAGATAAGGGCATGTGTTTCTCCAAAGCGTGGGTCTTTTGAAACCTCGATCAATTTTTGAATTGGAACCACATTGGCTCTGACATTATTTGGAGCCGCTTGTTTAATCAATTCTTTACGAAGGTCGTCGTTGGCAACGTTGTCTGAAGCAACGATGATACGGTCTGCTTTTGAATCTGGAGTCCAAGCAGTTGCAACCTGACCGTGAAGTAAACGAGTGTCTAGACGGGCAAGGTTAATCTTGAGTTTTCCATCTCCGATAACAGTGCCTTCTGGTATAGCAGCTTGGGCTACAGGAGCAGCTGCAGCACTTGCAACTTCTTCAACTGGATTTAACTCTTCTGGAAGAGCTTTGATGCCATCTTTGGCTTCTTTGATAATATTCGCAGCGACTTTTTCCACACCTGCTGTAGCGTCCATGAGGCGCTCTGTATAGGCTTGGATTAACATCGGTAAGTTAAGTCCTGTGATGATGGCAAACTTACGCTCAGGATTTTCTCCCATCACGCGACTAGCTTGGTTAAATGGAGATCCACTCCAAAGGTCAGCCAAAACTAGAACCTCATCTTCTGCGTCAAATGCAGCAACAGCGTTATTAAACTTAGCGTATAAATCATCAGGACCTTCATTTGGCATAAAGGTTACAACTTGAACCTTTTCTTGTTCACCAAAGATCATAGATCCTGACTGATGAATACCCGCAGCAAATTCGCCGTGGCTCGCAATAATGATTCCGATACTCATTATTGTCATTCCTCCTTTTTTGTTTTAGTTTTCGTTTAAGAAAACTTTAAGACTAGATAAGTATAAACCGTTTTCATATAAAAAGCAACTATTTGATATAAAATATTCAAGAAAACATTTAAATAGTGTATTTAATGATATTGATATAATAAGGTTTCAAGAAGACATAGTAATTTTTGATATTAAAATTTAATATAAAAAAGTTGGAAGCGCATTCCAACTTTTAAAATAGGTTTTTATTAGATTAGTGGGTGAAGTCGAGTACCATACGTCCTTGGATTTGACCTTTTTCCATTTCGTCGAAAATGGCTACAGCATCTTCTACTGGACGTTTTTGAACAACTGGAACTACTAAACCTTCTGCACCGAATTGGAAGGCTTCTTCCAAGTCTTTACGAGTTCCAACAAGAGAACCGATGACTTGGATTCCATCTAGAACGGTTTTGACGATGCTGAGTTCCATCATTTCAGAAGGAAGACCAACAGCAACCACGCGACCACCAGCACGGACTGAGTCAACAGCCTGGTTGAAGGCAACTTTAGATACAGCGGTTACGACAGCTGAATGAGCTCCGCCATTTGTTTTTTCTTTAATAAGTCCTGGTACATCTTCAACTTCTAGACCGTTAATCACAATGTCAGCACCTACTTCTTTTGCAAGGGCAAGTTTGTCATTGTTGATATCAACTGCGATGACATGAGCATTGAATACTTTTTTAGCATATTGAACAGCTAAGTTACCAAGTCCACCAGCACCGTAAAGGACAACCCATTGACCTGGTTCAACTTTTGCTTCTTTTATAGCTTTATAGGTTGTTACACCAGCACATGTGATAGAAGAAGCTTGGGCTGGATCAAGTCCGTCTGGAACTTTGACAGCATAGTCTGCAGTTACGATACATTGTTCAGCCATACCACCGTCTACTGAGTAACCAGCATTTTTCACTGTACGGCAAAGAGTTTCACGACCAGTAGTACAGTATTCACAAGTACCACATCCTTCAAAGAACCAAGCGACGCTGACACGGTCACCGACTTTAAGGCTTTTAACATCTGGGGCAATTTCTTTAACGATACCAACACCTTCATGTCCTAGAACACGGCCTGGTACTTGACCAAAGTCACCATGGGCAACGTGGAGGTCAGTGTGGCAAACACCGCAGTATTCAATTTCTACAAGTGCTTCCCCAGTTTCAAGTGGACGGAGTACTTTTTCTTCAACAGCAACACCAGTGCTTTCTGGATTTACAACAACAGCTTTCATAGCTATCCTCCTTGATATTAACTGAGAGCAGGAGAAACAGGACTGGATTGATTTTGTGTCAACAGAGTCGAGTGTGACGAGCTCTCTTGTATTTATATGTGAAGTATATCACAAAAGAAAGCCTTTTCCAAGTTTTTGGAGGCAAAAAATAGAACAATCGATTAACCGGTTGATGAGACTGTGAAAAGAACACAAAGACCAGCTCGCAAGCTGGTCAGAATGGACTATAAGAATAAGTCTTGCAGGGTTTTGGCAACACCGTCTTGGTCATTGGTCAGGGCGATTTGCTCATCTGCATAGGGGAGTAGCTCAGGATTGGCATTTTTCATTGCATAACCTTTCCCAGCAAAAGCGAGCATTTCGGTATCATTGTGTTCGTCTCCAAAGGCAATCAAATCCTTTTTATCGCGGTTCATTACCTTGAGCAAGTAGTCCAAAGCAAAGGCCTTATTGACTCCTTTGGGTGTACACTCAAGGATATTGAGCGGACCTCCCCAGGTATTGATAGACAGTTGATGCTGGTAGAAGGCGTTCATTTCTTTTGCCAAGGCGTATTTGTCACTGGCTCTAGTCTGCAACAGAATGCAGTTAGGATCCTTGGTTACCAACTCAGGCTGAAATAGATTTTCAGGCTGGAAAGCTTCCACACCAAATAGTTTGGGATTGGCAATTTCTTCATTGGGATTTGTAATGTAGAATTTTTTACGATATTCTCCAGCGATAAAATCGGCTTGAATGTCCTCTGAACGTCGAACCATATCTAGCAGATATTTTTTGTCTACGGTTAAACACTTTTCAAAGTTCCAAACTTGGTCTGGTAAATGAGTGAGGGAGCCGTTGAAGTTAATCATAGGAGTGTCTAAGCCCAGTTCACGGTAAAAATCTTTTGACATACGGTAAGGGCGACCTGTCGTAATAATAACCTGATGGCCTTTTTCAGCAACTTTTTTAATGGTTTTTTTGGTAAAGTCAGAAATTTGACTGTCTGAGTTGAGCAAGGTTCCATCTAGGTCAACTGCAATAATTTTTTTTGTCATATGGACCTTTCTAGTGTCTTTTCAGATAAGATGTCTACTATTATAACAAAAAGCAGGCAGAAAAACAGATTCCAAACAAAAAATAAAATTCCATCAAATTCTTAAATAAATCAAACAAAGATATTGAAAAAGTGAATGATAAATGATATAATTCTATTATTGTTCGTAAAAATTAAAAGGAGATTGATAATGGACAAATTATTTAAACTAAAAGAGAACGGTACAGACGTTCGTACAGAGGTTCTCGCTGGTTTAACAACTTTCTTTGCAATGAGCTATATTCTCTTTGTAAACCCACAAATGCTTTCACAAACAGGGATGCCTGCTCAGGGTGTCTTCCTAGCGACGATTATTGGTGCAGTTGCGGGTACCCTGATGATGGCCTTCTATGCTAACTTACCTTATGCCCAAGCACCAGGTATGGGATTGAATGCCTTCTTTACCTTTACAGTTGTATTCGGGCTTGGTTATTCATGGCAACAAGCCCTAGCTATGGTCTTCATCTGTGGGATTATTTCATTGATTATTACCTTGACAAATGTTCGTAAAATGATCATTGAATCGATTCCAAATGCCCTTCGTTCAGCTATTTCAGCCGGTATCGGTGTCTTCCTTGCCTATGTAGGGATTAAGAATGCTGGACTTTTGAAATTTACGATTGATCCAGGTAACTATACTGTTGTAGGAGAAGGGGCTGACAAAGCTAAAGCAACGATTGCAGCGAACTCTTCAGCGGTTCCAGGATTAGTTGACTTTAATAATCCAGCTGTTTTGGTGGCTCTTGCAGGACTTGCTATCACAATCTTCTTTGTTATCAAAGGAATTAAAGGGGGAATTATCCTCTCTATCTTGACAACAACTGTTCTTGCTATCGCAGTTGGTTTGGTAGATTTGTCTAGTATCGATTTTGCTAATAACCATGTTGGTGCAGCCTTTGAAGATTTGAAGATAGTTTTTGGTGCAGCTCTTGGTTCAGAAGGTTTGGGAGCTTTGATTTCAGATACAGCTCGCTTGCCTGAAACTCTGATGGCCATTCTAGCCTTCTCATTGACAGATATTTTTGACACGATTGGTACCTTGATCGGTACAGGTGAAAAAGTTGGTATCGTAGCGACAAATGGTGAAAACCACCAATCAGCTAAGTTGGACAAGGCTCTTTACTCTGACTTGATTGGTACTTCAATTGGTGCCATCGCTGGTACTTCGAACGTAACGACTTATGTTGAGTCTGCTGCTGGTATCGGTGCAGGTGGACGTACTGGTTTGACAGCCTTGGTCGTGGCAATTTGTTTTGCGATCTCAAGCTTCTTTAGCCCACTGTTAGCTATCGTACCTTCATCTGCTACAGCTCCAATCTTGATTATTGTTGGAATTATGATGCTTGGTAGCTTGAAAAATATCCATTGGGACGATATGGCTGAAGCGGTTCCTGCTTTCTTCACATCTATCTTTATGGGATTCAGCTACTCTATCACTCAAGGGATTGCAGTTGGTTTCTTGACTTACACTTTGACTAAGCTTGTCAAAGGTCAAGCTAAAGATGTTCATGTCATGATTTGGATTTTGGATGCCTTATTTATCCTTAACTACATTAGCATGGCCTTATAATAGGATTACCCAGGGGGATTTTTCCCCTTTTTTAATACCAAGGAGATAGGTGATGAAAGAGAAAAATATGTGGAAAGAATTATTGAATCGTGCAGGTTGGCTGTTAATCTTTTTTCTGGCGACAATTTTATATCAGATTCCTATAGGGGTTACTGCTATTTTAACTTTAAATGCAGTACCACTGTTGCAGTCAGGACTGATAGTTGCTGGTGTTTCGATTGTGATTCTGGTGCTGTTTATTATTGGAGCTCGTAAAACGCAGTTAGCAAGTTTTAATTTTTCTTTTTTTAGAGCGAAGGATTTGGCACGTTTGGGCTTGAGTTATTTAGTTATTATCGGGTCAAATATACTTGGTTCTATCTTGTTACAACTGTCAAATGAGACGACAACAAGTAACCAGTCTCAGATTAACGATATGGTTCAGAATAGTTCTCTGATTTCCAGTTTCTTCTTATTGGCCTTGCTTGCTCCGATTTGTGAGGAAATCTTGTGCCGTGGGATTGTTCCTAAAAAGATTTTCCGAGGCAAGGAGAACTTGGGATTTGTAGTCGGTACGATTGTATTTGCTTTATTGCATCAACCAAGTAATTTACCTTCTTTATTGATTTATGGAGGTATGTCGACAGTTCTATCTTGGACGGCTTACAAGACCCAACGTTTGGAAATGTCTATCTTACTTCACATGATTGTGAATGGGGTTGCTTTCTGTTTGTTGGCTCTCGTGGTGATTTTGAGTCGGACATTAGGGCTTTCTGTTTAAGATTTTTGACAATTGCTTACTTGTTTCTACTGGGAAAAAGATGAATGCAATCGTGTCCATCTTTTTCTTTTTATGGTAAAATAGAGAAATAATATGGTGAAAAGCCTTGAGGGAGTGACCGATATGTCAAGTAAAGCAAATCATGCAAAAACAGCTATTTGCGGAATTATCAATGTAACCCCAGACTCCTTTTCGGACGGTGGTCAATTTTTTGCTCTTGAGCAGGCACTCCAGCAGGCTCGTAAATTGATAGCAGAAGGAGCCAGCATGCTAGATATCGGTGGAGAATCGACTCGGCCGGGAAGTAGCTATGTTGAGATAGAAGAGGAAATCCAGCGTGTTGTTCCAGTAATCAAAGCTATTCGCAAGGAAAGTGATGTCCTCATCTCTATTGATACTTGGAAAAGTCAGGTGGCAGAGGCTGCTTTGGCTGCTGGTGCTAATCTAGTCAATGATATCACTGGTCTCATGGGTGATGAAAAAATGGCGGATGTGGTTGCTAAGGCTGGTGCGAAAGTAGTCATTATGTTTAATCCAGTCATGGCGCGACCTCAGCATCCTAGCTCGCTCATATTTCCTCATTTTGGTTTTGGTCAAGCTTTTACAGAGGAAGAGTTAGCTGACTTTGAAAAAATGCCAATCGAAGACTTGATGGAGGCTTTCTTTGATAGAGCCTTAGCGAGAGCAGAGGAAGCTGGTATTGCACTAGAAAATATCCTGTTGGATCCAGGAATTGGCTTTGGTCTGACCAAGAAAGAAAATTTGCTTCTTTTACGGGACCTGGATAAACTCCATCAGAAGGGCTATCCAATCTTTCTTGGAGTGTCGCGCAAGCGGTTTGTCATCAATATCCTTGAAGAAAGTGGGTTTGAGGTCAATCCTGAGACAGAGCTTGGTTTCCGAAATCGGGACACAGCTTCGGCTCATGTAACTAGTATCGCTGCGAGACAGGATGTAGAAGTGGTGCGCGTGCATGATGTAGCTAGTCACAGGATGGCAGTTGAAATTGCCTCCGCCATTCGTCTGGCTGATGAAGCGGAAAATCTAGATTTAAAACAATATAAATAAGATGAAAGAAATCGAAAACAATCAGTGGATTGCCCACTATCGGACGGACCAACCGCATTTTGGCTTGGAACGAATGGTGGAACTATTAGCTTTGCGTGGCAATCCCCATCTCAAACTCAAGGTCATCCATATCGGAGGGACCAATGGCAAGGGTTCGACCATTGCTTTTTTGAAAAATATGTTGGAAAAGCTAGGGCTGAGAGTTGGCGTGTTTAGCTCGCCCTATCTCATTCATTATACAGACCAGATTAGCATCAATGGGGAATCTATCCCAGAGGCTAGACTAGAAGCTCTCATGGTGGACTATCAGTCTTTGCTTGAGGGGGAATCGGCTGCCAATTTGCAGGGGACAACTGAATTTGAGATAATTACAGCTATAGCCTATGACTACTTTGCTTCAGAGCAAGTAGATGTGGCTATCATGGAAGTCGGCATGGGTGGACTTTTGGATAGTACCAATGTCTGCCATCCCATTTTAACAGGCATTACGACTATTGGACTGGACCATGTAGCCCTACTTGGTGACACCTTGGAAGCCATAGCAGAGCAGAAAGCTGGTATTATCAAACAAGGAATTCCCTTGGTGACAGGTCGTATCGCTCCAGAAGCCTTGGCTGTGATTGACCGCATTGCGGAAGGGAAAGATGCGCCGAGACTTGTCTACGGGACAGATTATCAGGTCAGCCATCAAAAGAGTGTGGTTACAGGCGAAGTCTTTGACTATACAAGTGTTGTCAGACAAGGTCGCTTCCAGACTGGCCTGCTTGGTTTGCACCAGATAGAGAATGCTGGGATGGCCATAGCTTTACTTGATACTTTTTGTCAAGAAGATGGTCGAGAACTAGCAAGCAATCACTTGCTTGCTCAAGCTTTGGAAGAAACAAGTTGGCCAGGGCGTTTGGAAATCGTGTCAAGAGATCCCTTGATGATTTTGGATGGAGCCCACAATTCCCATGCTATCAAGGCTTTATTAGCAACCTTGCAAGAACGCTTTGCGGATTATCGTAAGGAAATCCTCTTTACTTGCATCAAAACCAAGGCCTTGGAGGATATGTTGGATTTGTTGGAGCAAATCCCAGATACCGAGCTTACCCTGACACATTTTGACGATAGTCGGGCGACTGATGAAAACGTGCTGGAAGAGGCAGCTAAGTCTAGAAATCTCAGCTACCAAGATTGGCAGGATTTTCTAGAGCAGAAATTGACAGATAAAAAAGAAGAGAAAAAAACAGTTAGGATTGTCACGGGTTCCTTGTATTTCTTGAGCCAAGTGAGAGCCTATCTGATGGAGAGGAAGAACGAAAATGGATACACAAAAGATTGAAGCAGCTGTAAAAATGATTATCGAGGCTGTAGGAGAGGACGCTAACCGTGAGGGCTTGCAGGAAACACCTGCTCGTGTGGCTCGTATGTACCAAGAGATTTTTTCAGGTCTTGGTCAAACAGCGGAGGAACATTTGTCAAAATCCTTCGAGATTATTGACGATAATATGGTGGTAGAAAAGGATATCTTTTTCCATACCATGTGTGAACACCACTTTCTACCATTTTATGGTAGAGCGCATATTGCCTATATTCCAGATGGTCGTGTGGCAGGTTTGTCTAAGCTAGCCCGTACAGTTGAAGTTTATTCGAAAAAACCACAAATTCAAGAACGTTTGAATATCGAAGTGGCCGATGCCTTGATGGACTATCTAGGTGCTAAAGGAGCCTTTGTTGTCATTGAGGCGGAACATATGTGTATGAGCATGCGAGGTGTCAGAAAACCAGGCACTGCAACCTTGACGACAGTAGCTCGTGGTCTATTTGAAACAGATAAGGACCTCCGAGATCAGGCTTATCGTTTAATGGGACTGTAAAAAAAATCCGCTTTGGGCGGATTTTTCTAGAAAGGAATCATTATGGATCAACTGAAGATTAAGGATTTGGAAATTTTTGCCTATCATGGTCTTTTTCCTAGTGAGAAAGAATTGGGGCAGAAGTTTGTCGTTTCAGCCATCTTATCTTATGATATGACCAAGGCGGCTACAGACTTGGATTTGACAGCCTCTGTCCATTACGGAGAATTGTGTCAGCAGTGGACGACATGGTTTCAGGAAACGAGTGAAGATTTAATTGAAACGGTAGCTTATAAACTGGTAGAACGTACTTTTGAGACCTATCCTCTTGTCCAAGAAATTAAGCTGGAACTGAAAAAACCTTGGGCGCCAGTGCATTTGCCACTAGATACTTGCTCGGTAACCATTCATCGCCGCAAGCAACGAGCCTTTATCGCCCTAGGAAGCAATATGGGAGATAAACAAGCAAATTTGAAACAAGCCATTGAGAACATGCGAGCTCAAGGTATCCATATTCTCAAAGAGTCCAGTGTCTTGACGACGGAGCCTTGGGGAGGTGTCGAGCAAGATAGCTTTGCTAATCAAGTGGTTGAGGTTGAAACCTGGTTGCCGGCCCCAGTTCTATTAGAGACCTTGTTAGCCATTGAGTCAGAGATGGGACGGGTGAGAGAAGTACATTGGGGGCCTCGTTTGATTGATTTGGACTTGCTCTTTGTGGAGGATCTGATTCTTTATACAGACGACCTTATCTTGCCTCATCCTTATATAGCGGAACGCCTTTTTGTCCTTGAGTCCTTACAGGAAATTGCGCCTCATTTTATCCATCCGACATTAAAGCAACCGATCCGCAACTTGTATAATGCTTTGAAACAATAGAAAAAACTCTAGTTTTCAGTCACTTGCAACTGAAGGCTAGAGTTTTTAAAATAGGTCATTTTCTTCTGGGAGGAGGATAGTCTCTCTACCATCCATATCTAAAACCAGAACTCTCGGGGGATAAAGAGGGTCGAAAGGGTGGTTAAAGTCAAAATCAATGGCTGTAGGGAGGTGTTGACTTGAGAAGTGGAAGGTAATTTTTCCTTGGTTATTGAGCAATTGAAACTCGAGTTCTTCCTCCAATTCAAAGACATTTTTTAAGAAGTGGTCGATGATGTACCAAAAAGAGTCAATAACATCATCAGGCAAGCTGGTAACAATGCCAAAACTAGCTGACCGCATATGGGTATTGGTAAAAGCCATATTTATTCCCCCTTTCTTTTCCCTTATCATACAGCAAATAGGATTAAAAATCAAGAAAAGGTGATTTTTTCTTCATAAACATAGCTTCCTATGAAATTTTTTCAAATAATCTTCAAAAAACGCTTGAAAGTGTTTACAAATAGTGATAAAATGGAATAAGTAGAACCATGAAAACGAAATTTTCATACCGTCTCTTTTTTGGAGTCTCGTGAGGTATGATATAGAAAGGAAATGGAATGAATACAGACGATACAGTAACGATTTATGATGTCGCCCGTGAAGCAGGAGTTTCGATGGCGACGGTTAGCCGTGTAGTCAATGGCAATAAGAATGTAAAAGAGAATACTCGAAAAAAAGTGCTTGAGGTGATTGACCGTTTGGATTACCGTCCAAATGCAGTGGCGCGTGGTCTTGCAAGTAAAAAGACAACCACTGTCGGAGTTGTGATCCCAAATATTACCAATGGCTATTTCTCAACGCTTGCTAAAGGGATTGATGATATCGCTGAAATGTACAAGTACAATATTGTCCTTGCTAATAGTGATGAGGATGATGACAAGGAAGTTTCAGTTGTCAATACCCTGTTTTCTAAGCAGGTAGATGGTATCATCTTTATGGGGTACCACTTGACTGAAAAAATTCGTTCAGAGTTTTCTCGTTCTCGAACACCAGTTGTTCTTGCAGGAACTGTGGATGTAGAACATCAGCTTCCAAGTGTCAATATTGACTACAAACAAGCAACGATTGATGCAGTAACCTACCTTGCTAAAGAAAATGAGCGCATTGCTTTCGTAAGCGGTCCGTTAGTGGATGACATCAATGGTAAGGTTCGTTTGGTTGGCTACAAGGAAGCCTTGAAAAAAGCAGGTATTTCTTATAGCGAAGGATTGGTATTTGAATCTAAATACACTTATGAAGATGGTTATGCCTTGGCAGAACGCTTGATTTCATCAAACGCAACTGCAGCAGTTGTAACAGGTGATGAGTTGGCAGCGGGTGTCTTGAACGGCCTTGCTGATAAGGGTGTGTCAGTACCAGAAGAGTTTGAAATCATTACTAGTGATGATTCGCAAGTCTCACGCTTTACCCGTCCAAACTTGACAACTATCGCCCAACCTCTTTATGACCTTGGTGCTATTAGTATGCGTATGTTGACTAAGATTATGCACAAAGAAGAGTTGGAAGAACGTGAAGTTCTCTTACCTCATGGTTTGACAGAACGTCGTTCGACACGAAAACGGAAATAGAAAAAATCAGGGAATCGTGAAGATTTCCTGATTTGTTTTTAGAGAAGAGACTTAGCCTTCCATATAGTCTTTCAAAGCCTGTCCGGTTAGTCCAGCATTGAGGGCAATGAGGAGTTTCAAGCGGGCTTTTTGGGCGTTGAGTTCTTTAACAAAGAAGACACCTGCTTTTTGCAACTGCACGCCCCCACCTTGGTAGGCATAAACAGGTTCTGCAATACCGTTAAAGCATCGTGAAACCAGGGCGACTGGGATTCCTTTTTGTAGAAGGCTTTCTAATTTTTGAGCCGTTTCTTTGGGAACATTGCCCGCCCCGAAGGCTTGGATAATCAAACCGTCCAATTGTTCCAAATCCAGCATATCAATCAGCTCATCTGTCATACCAGCATAAGCCGAGATGATAGGGACTAAGCCTTGTATGTGATTAAGGTCAAAGCGAACACGAGGTTCAGCTGTTTTGAAGTAGAGGATTTCCCGCTTCGTAATCAGACCAAGTGGCCCATGTGTTGGGGTCTGGAAGGTGCCGACGTTGGTCGTATGCGTTTTGGTAACATACTTGGCAGCATGGATTTCATCGTTCATAACAACCAAAACCCCTTTGTCCGCAGCCCTGTCATCGCTAGCCACCCGTAAAGCACTCAGATAGTTATAAACACCGTCGCTGCCGAGTTCGTTAGAGCTACGCATGGCACCTGTTAGAACGATAGGCATATGGGGAACTTCCATGGTATCAAGGAAATAGGCTGTTTCCTCTAAAGTATCGGTCCCGTGTGTGATCACCACTCCATCGTAGTTATCAGCTTCCTCTTTAATTTTTTGGTAGAGGGCCAGCATATGCTTGGGTTTGATATGGGGGCTTGGCAGGTTAAAAAAGTCTAGGGCGTGGACTTGGATTCCTTCAAGAGGATTGGACACATGGTTCATGGGATTATCTGAACTAGTTACAACAGCGCCAGAAGCATCGGCCTGCATGGAAATAGTTCCGCCCGTATGTAAAACAAGGATTTTCTTAGGCATGATTTACTCACTCTTTCTGAAATGTGGTATAATCATTGTATCACAAAAGGGGAGATTGGGATAGGATGGAAGTCAAAGCTGTTTTTTTTGATATCGATGGAACCTTGGTTAACGATCGCAAGAGTGTTTTGAAATCCACTAAGGACGCGATTAAGATTGTCAAAGAACAAGGGGTGCTTGTTGGTGTAGCAACGGGTCGAGGACCTTTTTTTGTTAAGGAATTGATGGACGATTTAGATCTAGATTTCGCAGTAACCTATAATGGCCAGTATATCTTTACTAAAGACAGAGTCTTGTTCACGAGTCCTATTTCCAAGTTACATTTGCGCCAGCTTATTACGTATGCTAAAAAAGAGGGTAAGGAGATTGCCCTAGGGACCAAGGATGCCATGTTGGGTTCTAAAATCATGTCCTTTGGTTTGGGTTCTTTTTCCCAACGAATCAGTCGCTTCGTTCCCTCGGTTTTAACTCGGACAGTGAGTCATTCCTTTAATCGTATGGTCAGCAAGGTTGTTCCCCAAAAGGAAGAAGACCTACTTGATCTAATGAATCAGCCCATCTACCAAGTTTTGATGCTGATGACGCCAGAAGAATCTGAGAAGGCGGCGGCTGATTTTGAAGATTTGAAATTGACACGTAGCAATCCTTTTGCAGCAGATGTCATCAATCAAGGAAACTCTAAATTGGAAGGCATTCGACGAGTCGGGAAAGAATATGGTTTTGATCTCAACCAAGTCATGGCCTTTGGTGACTCAGATAACGACCTAGAAATGCTGGCGGGTGTCGGTATGTCGGTCGCTATGGGAAATGGTAGTAGCAGTGTCAAGGAAGTGGCCAAGCACATCACCACTAGCAATCAGCAAGACGGAATCCACAAGGCCTTGGAACATTTTGGTGTTCTGGCCTCAGAAAAAGTCTTTGTCAGCCGTGACTATCATTTCAATAAGGTCAAGACCTTCCACCACATGATGGATGAACGGACCCAAGAAGAACCACGAGCTTGGGATTTAGAAGGTGCAACCCACAGGGCTGGCTTTAAAATAGAAGAATTGGTGGAGTTTGTTCGAGCAGCCAGTCCCTCTGAAGAGGACTTTGGTCAAGCACTATCGCAACTTCATCAAGCTCTTGATAAGGCAGCAGATAAAGTAGCTAAGAAGACGCCTGCTCAGCAAGATTTGATAGGGCAGGTAGATGCCCTGATTGACACGCTTTATTTTACCTATGGTAGTTTTGTTTTGATGGGGGTGGATCCAGAACGTATTTTTGATATTGTTCATCAGGCCAATATGGGGAAAATTTTCCCAGATGGCAAGGCTCATTTTGATCCAGTGACCCACAAAATCTTAAAACCAGATGATTGGGAAGAAAAATATGCTCCAGAACCTGCGATTAAAAAGGAACTGCAGCGCCAGCTCAAGGCTTATGAACGCCATAAAGAGAGAAATAATACTCAATGAAAATCAAAGAGCAAACTAGGAAACTAGCCGCAGGCTGTACTTGAGTACGGCAAGGCGACGTTGACGTGGTTTGAAGAGATTTTCGAAGAGTATAAATAGTAAACAAAAAGGAGCTAGGGGCTCCTTTTCTTTGTGATTATAAGGTTTTTTCTTGTTCTCTCACCACCAGCAAATCGACCTTAGCATGGCGGAGAATGTATTCAGATGAAGAACCGACCAAGAGGCGTTCAAAGGCGTTGAGACCAGTTGCGCCAACGAGGATGAGGTCCACTTCTTCAGCATCGGGAATAGTACGTGCCAAGAGGGTTTTTGGATTTCCCATTTCAATGACGATATGAACATCTGCCACACCAGCATCTTTAGCACGTTTTTCGTACTCTTTCATCAGACTTTCAGCGTCGACTTGGAGTTCTTCGTAAACTTCAGCATCAAAGGTGGATACGCTTTGGAGCGCGCGTGTGTCAATGACATGTGCGATGGTGAGCTTAGCGTCGTTTCGTAGAGCAGAATGAACTCCCTTGACAAAAGCCAAGTCCGCTTCTTTAGAACCATCGATTGCGACCATGATATTTTGGTAACGTTGTGCCATAATGAAACCTCCTGAAATTTTCTTACTATTATTGTAAACCTTTTCACTATAGAAGTAAAGTAAAAAAAGTATTTTTCAAAAGAATGTTAGCGCTTAAAAACTATATAAATATATGATAAAATAAAAGAAAGGATAGCAGGAAACAAGTGAAGGGAGGGAGAATGATGAAAAGCTCTTTTCAAGAAACAAAAAATTCAAATTTCCTTTATTATGGAATCATCCTAGCTTCAGTCTTGCTAGAAGTTATCATGGTCTGGCAATTAGAGAAGCTAATTCCGCTTCTCTATCCAGGTTTTGTTGGCTTTTTAGTCTTTCACCTACTCTACCATTTTCTATTATTCCTGGTTGCAAAACGAAGTGGGCGTTGGGATTACTTGATGATATGGGGGCTTTTCCTCATGTTCAATCTTCTTTATGACTCCTTTTTAGGCTTGCTTTTTCTAGGTTTATCTTTTGGTATGTGATGTGACTTTCGCAAAATATCTGCTATCTCCCCTGTCTTGGCCTCGCTTTTAGCGAGGTTTTTCTTCTATCTTAATCTAGTAAAACTCAATGAAAATCAAAGAGCAAACTAGGAAACTAGCCGCAGGCTGTACTTGAGTACGGCAAGGCGACGTTGACGTGGTTTGAATTTGATTTTCGAAGAGTATAACACATTTCAGTAAACTTGTCGCATTCTCTTTCTAGTGGTATAATGTTACTATCCTGATGAATTGAGGAAACAAGATGAAAGAATATAACAAGTCTAGTAAGTTAGAGCATGTTGCCTATGATATCCGTGGTCCTGTTTTGGAAGAAGCCATGCGTATGCGAGCAAACGGAGAAAAGATTTTACGTCTGAATACAGGAAATCCAGCAGAATTTGGCTTTACAGCGCCAGACGAGGTCATTCATGACTTGATTATGAATGCGCGGGATAGTGAAGGTTACTCTGACTCCAAAGGTATTTTCTCAGCCCGTAAGGCCATTATGCAGTATTGTCAACTGAAGAAATTTCCAAATGTAGATATTGATGATATCTACCTTGGAAATGGTGTTAGTGAGTTGATTGTCATGTCTATGCAGGGGCTTTTGGACAACGGGGATGAGGTTTTGGTACCAATGCCAGACTATCCTCTCTGGACAGCCGCTGTCAGCCTAGCTGGAGGAAATGCCGTTCACTATGTCTGTGATGAAGCTGCAGAATGGTACCCAGATATTGACGATATTAAGTCAAAAATCACTTCCAATACCAAGGCAATCGTCCTTATCAATCCAAATAACCCAACTGGAGCCCTTTATCCTAAGGAACTCTTGCTGGAGATTATTGAGATTGCCCGTCAAAATGATTTGATTATCTTTGCGGATGAAATTTACGACCGCATGGTCATGGATGGTCATGTGCATACGCCTGTCGCTAGCTTGGCACCAGATGTTTTCTGTGTCAGCATGAATGGTCTATCAAAATCTCACCGTATCGCTGGTTTCCGTGTAGGTTGGATGGTCTTGTCTGGACCTAAGACTCATGTCAAGGGCTATATCGAAGGGCTCAATATGCTGTCCAATATGCGCCTTTGCTCTAACGTTTTAGCTCAACAAGTCGTGCAAACTTCCTTGGGTGGTCACCAATCAGTCGATGAATTGCTCCTTCCAGGTGGTAGGATTTATGAACAAAGAAACTTCATCTACAATGCTATTCAAGATATTCCAGGTTTGTCTGCGGTTAAACCCAAGGCTGGGCTCTATATCTTCCCTAAAATCGACCGCAATATGTACCGTATCGATGATGATGAGCAATTTGTCCTTGATTTCTTGAAGCAGGAAAAGGTTCTCTTGGTTCATGGTCGAGGCTTTAACTGGCAGGAACCAGACCACTTCCGTATTGTTTACCTTCCTCGTGTTGATGAACTAGCCCAAATCCAAGAAAAGATGACTCGTTTCTTGAAACAGTATCGTAGATAGGGCTTACATTCGAAAAAGCTGGAAACATTTGCCTTGAGCTATTGACAAAAGTAAAAGAATCAGATAGAATAGTAAAGTATGTTTAGTAACTGATCACTTTATAGCCGGCTAAACGAATACAAAATCTATGAGGAGGTATTCATCGTGAAACGTACTTATCAACCAAGTAAACTTCGTCGTGCGCGCAAACACGGATTCCGTAACCGTATGTCAACTAAAAACGGTCGTCGCGTATTGGCAGCTCGTCGTCGTAAAGGACGCAAAGTTTTGGCTGCATAATCCAAACGAACCATAACAAAAATCAGTAGGAACTCGAGTCTACTGATTTTTATTTTTGTAAAAAAGTACAAAAAGCTTTATATTTTTGCTCGAATAGTGTATAATATTTCACATACTGTAAAAATGGAGAATAATCATGAAGAAATCAAAAGTTATGCTTTTTGGAGCTGTAGCTTTGACAGCAGGTCTAGCTTTAGCAGCGTGTGGATCATCTCAATCAAGTAATGCAGACAAGACTTACTCTTATATCTTTGTCAATAACCCAGATACCTTGGATTATATTACCTCTACACGAGACTCTACATCTAGTATCACAACCAACTTAGTTGATGGTTTGTTGGAAAATGACCAGTATGGAAATCTCATTCCCTCTATGGCTGAGTCATGGACAGTGTCAAAAGATGGCTTGACTTACACTTATAAGATCCGTCAGGGAGCTAAATGGTACACTTCTGAAGGAGAAGAGTATGCGGACGTAACGGCTCATGACTTTGTGACTGGTCTCAAGTATGCGACTGATAAAAAGGCTGAAAACTTGTACTTGGTACAAGACTCTATCAAGGGTCTAGCAGACTATGTTGAAGGGAAATCATCTGATTTTGCAACTGTTGGTGTTAAGGCAGTGGATGATTACACGCTACAATACACTCTCAACCAACCTGAGACTTATTGGAACTCTAAAACAACAGCAAGTATCCTTAGTCCTGTAAATGAAGCCTTCTTGAAGTCTCAGGGAGATGACTTTGGAAGTGTGACACCATCAAGTATCTTGTCAAATGGTCCTTACTTATTTAAATCATTCACATCCAAATCTTTGATTGAACTTGACAAAAACCCTAATTACTGGGATAAGGACAATGTTAAAATCGAGAAAGTGAAACTCTCTTTCTTTGACGGTTCTGACCAAGACAGCATTGCCAGAGGTTTCTTGGATGGTAATTATACAGATGGTCGTATCTTCCCAACAAGTTCAGTATTTGCTGAACTCAAGAAGGGCAATGAGGACAAGATTACCTACACACCGCAAAACTCAGTTACTTTCTATTATCTTTTCAACGTGAATCGTCAAAGCTACAAGCAGACTATGAAACAGTCTGATAAGGAAAAGACAGATTCACGCGCAGCTATGCAAAATAAGGATTTCCGTCAGGCTATCAACTTTGCCTTTGACCGTCATGCTTATGCAGCACAGACAAATGGTGAAGAAGGAGCAGACCGTATCTTGCGTAATACGGTTACACCAAGTGACTTTGTCCAAGTTGGCGATAAGAACTTCGGTGACATTGTCAATGAGAAAATTGTCAACTACGGTAAAGATTGGGCAAATATCAATCTAAACGATGGTAAGCAAGCCTTCTTGAATCCTGAAAAGGCCAAAGAGAAGTTTGCGAAGGCCAAAGAAAGTCTGCAAGCACAGGGAGTAACTTTCCCAATTCATTTGGATATGCCAGTTGACCAGACTGCTAAGTTGGATGTGCAACAGGCTGGATCTTTCAAACAAACAGTGGAAGAAACCCTTGGTAAGGATAATGTTGTCATCGATGTTATCCAACTTTCTCCAGATGAAAAAGACCAGGCAACCTACTTTGCAGATACAGCAGAACAAAAAGACTACGATATTGACATCTCAGGATGGGGTGGAGACTACTCAGATCCTAAGACTTACCTAGCGATTCTAGACCCAGAGACAGGTTCTCAGTTGAAAAATATGGGCTTGTCTGAAGGAAAAGACAAGGAAGTCAAGGATAAGATTGGTCTTGCTGACTACAAGAAACTCTTGGATCAGGCTGATGCGGAAATCACAGATACTCAAGCTCGCTATGAAAAATATGCTGAAGCCCAAGCTTGGTTGACAGATAGTGCCCTCTTCCTACCAGTTCAAAGTGGTGGAGCCAACCCAATCTTCCGTAAGAGTGTACCGTTTACAGGTCCATTCTCATTCGTTGGTCATAAAGGAAATGCGGACAACTACAAATATGTTGAATTGCAAAAAGAGCCAGTCACGGCTAAACAGTATCAAGAACTCTATGAAAAATGGCTGAAAGAAAAAGCTGAGTCAAATAAAAAAGCTCAGGAAGATTTAGCTAACCACATTCAATGATATTCCTAGTCATGCTTTTCAGTTAATACTCTTCGAAAATCTCTTCAAACCACGTCAGCGTTGCCTTACCGTATATATATGTTACTGACTTCGTCAGTTCTATCTACAACCTCAAAACAGTGTTTTGAGCTGACTTCGTCAGTTCTATCTACAACCTCAAAACAGTGCTTTGAGCAGCCTGCGGCTAGCTTCCTAGTTTGCTCTTTGATTTTCATTGAGTATAGGCATAGTGACTGGTTTCAGAAAAAGGCCTTACCAGACGCTTTTGATTCTGGTAGGGCCTTTTCTTTATTCTTTTAAGTGATAGGAGTAGCTAGCGACAACGACGTCTTGGTGCCAACGAAGGGCGTATTTGAGTTTGAGGCTCATTTGATTGTGTAGAATATTTTGCCAAGGTTTATTAGGGATAAACTGGGGAACGAGGACAGTGACTGTATAGTTCTTTTTCTGGGCATCTTCAGAGATTCGTTTGACATACTTGACAGTAGGGGTGATGATGTCGCGGTAGCTGGTCTTGATATTTTTCAAAGTGATATTTGGGAAGTAATCAGCAAATTCTTGGAGAATTTCTTGGTCTTTTTCTGCTGTTTCCTTAGTAGAAATATGCATGGCTAGGACTTCGTCACCGATACTTTGAGCGTAGTTAATGGCTCCGACACTGACTCGGGTGACATTTCCTACTAGGACCAGAACCAGATTGCCGTCGTAAGTACGTTTTTCGATGCCTTCATAGAGTCGCAGTTGTTGAGCTACTTTTTGGTAATGACTGTGAATCGCCAAGAAGAGTAGGGTGAGTACGAGAATAATCGGGAAGAAAGGCCAGATATCACTGAGACGGAAAAAGAGCAAGATTAGTACAATCGCGTAGCAAATGATAGCTCCAAGAATATTGGCAAGGGCAGGTTTTAAGAAATTTGCCCCTTTTTCTTTTTTCCAATGGCGAATCATCCCAGTCTGAGAAAGGGCAAAGGGAACGAAGACCCCGATAGTATAAAGGGGAATCAAACGTTCGGTATTGCCATTAAAAATGAGAAGAAGAATCATAGCTCCAAATGCCAGAGTTAAAATTCCATTAGAGTAGCCTAGGCGGTCTCCTTTTTCCATAAAGAGATGGGGCATGTATTTGTTTTTAGCCATATTGTAAGCTAGCATAGGGAAGGCTGAAAAGCCAGTATTTGCAGCTACGGCTAAAATCAAGGCTGTGGAGAATTGGAAGATATAATAGCCAAGGTGACCTAAGAAGGAATTACCAAGGATGCCTTGAGCCATCTGTGAAAGAATAGTTTCTCCGTGTTGAGGCAGAATCCCCATCCAGTAGTTTAGGAAGGTAATGCCTGCAAAAAGAAAACCTAAAATCAGTGACATAATGGTCAAGGTTTGAGCGGCATTCTTTTCTTTTGGAGCCTTGAAAAAGGGAACGGCATTTGAAATAGCTTCAACCCCTGTCAGAGAGGCAGAGCCGCTGGTAAAGGCTCTTAGAATGAGAACGATAGACAGGCTCGGAACAGTATGCCCAATAGGTGAAGTTGCCTGATAGCTGAGAGACCCTGTCATTAGTTGAAAGATTCCATAGAGCAAGAGAAAGACAGTACTGATGATAAAGAGATAGACAGGAATCATCAGTGAACTGGCAGATTCTTTCAACCCTCGTAAGTTCAAGAGCATGAGCAAGCAAACCAGAAAAATGGAGATGTGGAGGTTGTAAGGGTGGAGGGCAGGGAGAGCTGCTGTGATAGCGTCAGCTCCAGATGAAACAGATACCGCTACGGTTAGCATATAGTCAACCAGAAGACTACCTCCAGCAATCAAGCCAAGTTCTGGAGATAGATTTTCTCGAGTAACCATATAGGCCCCTCCCCCTTGAGGATAGGCATGGATGATTTGACGGTAGGAAACGGTCAGGCTAGCTAGAAGCAGGAGGACAAAGAGGCCGATAGGAAGGCTCCACCATATAGCTAGAGGAGAGAGACTAGCCAAGACGAGGACTACTTGCTCAGGTCCATAGGCGATGGAGGACAGAGCGTCGCTTGACAACATGGCTAGTGCCTGCATTTTTCCCAGTAGTCCCCCTTCGCCTTCGGTTAAGGATTTAAGAGGACGACCGATAAAGGTCTGTTTTAATTTTGTAAACATAGTTGTTTCCTTTGTTGAAAAATTCAATAAGTGTTATTATACTGCTTTGGAAAAAGAGCGTCAAGAGATGATAATGGGTTTTAGAATATTTTTTACAGATGAGGAGAGAGGTCAGTTTTTTTGCTATAATAGTAGATAGAAAACGAGGTTAGAAGAGATGATTTTTGATACACATACACACTTGAATGTAGAAGAATTTGCTGGCCGTGAGGCAGAAGAAATTACCTTGGCTACTGAGATGGGTGTGACACAGATGAATATTGTTGGTTTTGATAAACCGACGATTGAGCGTGCCTTGGAGTTGGTGGATGAGTATGACAAACTTTACGCAACTATTGGTTGGCATCCGACAGAAGCTGGAACTTACACAGAGGAGATTGAAACCTACTTGCTTGACAAGCTCAAGCATCCAAAGGTAGTTGCCTTGGGTGAGATTGGTTTGGATTATCATTGGATGACGGCGCCAAAAGAGGTGCAGGAGCAGGTTTTTCGTCGTCAGATTCAATTATCTAAGGACTTGGATTTGCCTTTTGTTGTCCATACTCGTGATGCGCTGGAAGATACCTATGAGATTATCAAAAGTGAGGGCGTTGGTTCTCGTGGTGGGATTATGCACTCATTTTCAGGGACGATTGAGTGGGCAGAGAAGTTTGTCGCGCTTGGCATGACTATTTCCTTCTCAGGAGTGGTGACTTTTAAGAAGGCCACTGATATCCAAGAAGCGGCTAAAGAGTTACCTTTGGACAAGATTTTGGTGG
Source organism: Streptococcus sp. Marseille-Q5112 (assembly GCF_916700555.1). Classification (GTDB taxonomy): domain Bacteria; phylum Bacillota; class Bacilli; order Lactobacillales; family Streptococcaceae; genus Streptococcus; species Streptococcus symci. The sequence continues at coordinate 91,253 of NZ_CAKAKP010000005.1, read as the reverse complement.
AAACGGATGCTCCCTACTTGGCTCCTGTTCCTAAACGTGGTCGTGAAAATAAAACAGCCTATACTCGCTATGTAGTGGACTTTATCGCTGACTTGCGTGGCATGACGACCGAGGAGTTATCGGCAGCAACGACTGCAAATGCAGAGCGCATTTTTGGATTGGACAACAAGTAATGAAAGAAAAAATTTCCCAAGTTATCGTGGTCGAAGGGCGAGATGATACGGCCAATCTCAAACGCTATTTCGATGTAGAGACCTATGAGACACGAGGTTCTGCCATCAATGAGCAGGATCTAGAGCGGATTCAGCGTCTACACCAACGCCATGGAGTCATTGTCTTTACAGACCCAGATTTTAATGGGGAGCGGATTCGTCGCATGATTATGACGGCTATTCCAACAGTTCAGCATGCCTTCCTCAAACGAGATGAAGCTGTTCCCAAGTCCAAAACCAAGGGACGTTCTCTGGGAATTGAGCATGCCAGTTATGAAGATTTAAAAACGGCCCTAGCTCAGGTGACAGAGCAATTTGAAAACGAGAATGAGTTTGATATCAGTCGTAGCGACTTGATTCGCCTTGGTTTTCTAGCAGGAGCAGACAGCCGCAAGCGTAGAGAATATCTAGGAGATGCTCTCCGACTCGGCTATTCCAACGGCAAGCAACTTCTCAAGCGCTTAGAACTATTTGGAGTAACCTTGGCAGAAGTGGAAGAAGCTATGAAATCTTATAAGAATAGTTAAGCAGCCACCAAATGTAAGGGGAATGTGTTACAATAGAAGTAAGTAGATTTATGTCAGGGGATTCACTCTGATAATATTTAAATAGATATTTATAAGGAAAGAGTGAAATGAAAATACGAGTTGATAGAGATTCTGTCTGTATGGGTGATGATGTATTACCTCATGAGGTAGAATTTGAAGTTCCGGAAGACATGACGGTGAAAGATTTTTTTGATTTTTTAGAAATGGAGCGTTACCTACCTTCTGTCCAAGGGAATAATGTTGCATGGGAACTTCGTAATCGAAACGGGGAACATGGAGTTTATTTCACCAAAACACGAGAAATTATTCATCCAGATGCACTCCTAAAAGAGATGGTGGAAGGATTTGATGGAACACCTTTATTTGTTTTGCTCTATCATGCTACTCCAGAAACTTACTATATTAGAAAAGAGAATAAATGAGAATTGCAGATTACAGCGTGACCAAGGCAGTGCTAGAGCGTCACGGATTTACCTTTAAAAAGTCCTTTGGGCAAAATTTCTTGACGGATACCAATATCCTTCAAAAAATCGTGGATACGGCTGAAATTGATGACCAGGTCAATGTCATCGAAATCGGGCCAGGTATTGGTGCCTTGACCGAGTTTCTGGCTGAGCGTGCAGCTCAAGTCATGGCCTTTGAGATTGACCACCGTTTGGTGCCAATTTTGGCAGATACCCTGCGTGATTTTGACAATGTGACCGTGGTCAACGAGGATATTCTCAAGGTTGACTTGGCGCAACATATCCAGAATTTTAAAAATCCTGACCTGCCAATCAAGGTAGTGGCTAATTTGCCTTATTACATCACGACACCTATTCTCATGCACTTGATAGAGAGTGGGATTCCTTTTAGTGAGTTTGTGGTTATGATGCAAAAGGAAGTGGCGGACCGCATTTCCGCTCAACCGAATACCAAGGCTTATGGTAGCTTGTCGATTGCGGTTCAGTACTACATGACTGCCAAGGTTGCCTTCATCGTGCCTCGTACGGTATTTGTGCCAGCGCCAAACGTGGACTCTGCTATTTTGAAAATGGTGCGTCGTCCAGAGCCGGCTGTAGCAGTGGAAGACGAGAACTTCTTCTTTAAGGTTTCCAAGGCTAGTTTTACCCATCGCCGCAAGACCTTATGGAATAACTTGACAGGTTACTTTGGTAAGACTGAAGAGGTCAAGGACAAGCTGACCAAGGCTTTGGACCAAGCAGGCTTGTCACCAAGTGTGCGTGGGGAAGCTCTCAGCTTGGCAGAATTTGCCAGTCTAGCAGATGCACTTAAAGGGCAAGGACTCTAAGATGCAGGGACAAATCATTAAAGCCTTGGCTGGGTTCTATTATGTAGAGAGTGATGGCCAGGTCTATCAAACACGCGCGCGTGGGAATTTCCGTAAAAAAGGTCATACACCCTATGTTGGGGACTGGGTTGATTTTTCTGCCGAGGAAAATTCAGAAGGCTATATCCTCAAGATTCACGAACGCAAAAACAGCCTAGTCCGTCCGCCTATTGTCAATATTGACCAAGCTGTAGTAATCATGTCTGTCAAGGAACCTGATTTTAACAGCAATTTGTTGGATCGTTTTTTGATTCTTTTGGAGCACAAGGGTATCCATCCAATCGTCTATATTTCCAAGATGGACCTACTGGAAGATAGAGGGGAACTGGATTTTTACCAACAGACCTATGGTGATATCGGCTATGACTTTGTGACCAGTAAAGAGGGACTCCTGCCTTTGTTAACAGGCAAGGTTACAGTCTTTATGGGGCAGACAGGTGTTGGGAAGTCAACTCTTCTCAATAAAATCGCACCAGACCTCAATCTTGAAACAGGAGAAATTTCAGACAGTCTGGGTCGTGGGCGCCACACTACTCGAGCAGTTAGTTTTTATAATCTCAATGGAGGTAAAATCGCAGATACACCGGGATTTTCATCCTTGGACTATGAAGTGTCAACGGCTGAAGACCTCAATCAGGCCTTCCCAGAGATTGCTACTGTCAGCCGAAACTGCAAATTCCGCACTTGTACCCATACCCATGAGCCGTCCTGTGCAGTGAAGCCGGCAGTAGAAGAGGGTGCCATTGCTACCTTCCGTTTTGACAACTACCTGCAATTCCTCAGTGAAATTGAAAATCGCAGAGAAACCTATAAAAAGGTCAGCAAAAAAATTCCAAAATAAGGAGAAACCTATGTCTCAATACAAGATTGCTCCGTCAATTCTGGCAGCAGATTATGCCAACTTTGAACGTGAAATCAAACGCCTAGAAGCAACTGGTGCAGAATATGCCCATATCGATATCATGGATGGTCATTTTGTACCGCAAATCAGTTTTGGTGCAGGTGTGGTCGAAGCTCTTCGCCCTCATAGCAAGATGGTCTTTGACTGCCACTTGATGGTAGCTAATCCAGAGCATCATTTAGAAGACTTTGCGCGTGCAGGTGCCGATATCATCAGCATCCATGCGGAAGCAACGCCTCATATTCATGGCGCCCTTCAAAAAATTCGTTCACTCGGAGTTAAGCCTTCAGTCGTTATCAATCCTGGCACACCAGTTGAAGCCATCAAGCACATCCTTCATCTAGTTGAGCAAGTCTTAGTCATGACGGTTAACCCTGGATTTGGCGGTCAAGCTTTCCTACCAGAAACCATGGATAAGGTTCGTGAGTTGGTTGCTCTTCGTCAGGAAAAGGGTTTGAACTTTGAGATTGAAGTGGATGGTGGGATTGATGACCAAACTATTGCTCTAGCCAAAGAAGCTGGTGCGACCGTTTTTGTAGCAGGTTCCTATGTCTTTAAGGGAGATGTCAATGAGCGAGTACAAACTCTCAGAAAACAACTGGACTAGGGTTGCCGTTTTTGCAGGAGGAGACCGCGGTCACTACCGTACAGACTTCGATTGCTTTGTCGGAGTGGATAGAGGTTCGCTTTGGGTCTTGGAGGAAGATTTGCCTCTTGCTCTAGCAGTCGGAGATTTTGATTCTGTGACGGAAGAAGAGCGACAGGTGATTCAAAAACGTGCCCAGCATTTTGTCCAAGCCCGACCAGAAAAAGATGATACAGATTTGGAATTGGCTCTCTTAACCATCTTTGAGAAAAATCCTCAGGCTCAGGTCACTATTTTCGGTGCTTTGGGTGGACGTATTGATCATATGCTGGCCAATGTTTTTCTTCCTAGCAATCCCAAGTTGGCGCCTTATATGCGCCAGATAGAAATTGAGGATGGGCAAAATTTGATTGCCTATTGTCCAGAAGGAACCAGTCAGCTAGAACCCCGCTCGGACTATGACTATCTAGCCTTTATGCCGGTTCGGGATAGCCGGCTGACCATTCTTGGAGCTAAGTATGAGTTGACAGAGGAAAATTTTTTCTTTAAAAAAGTGTACGCTTCTAACGAATATATAGATAGGGAAGTTTCGGTGACTTGCCCAGATGGTTATGTGGTCGTGTTGCATAGCAAGGACAGGAGATAGGATGGAAAGTTTACTTATTCTATTATTGATTGCTAACCTGGTAGGCCTCTTTCTCATTTGGCAAAGGCAGGATAAGCAGGAAAAATATCTGACCAAGAGCTTGGAGGATCAGGCAGATCACTTGTCAGACCAGTTGGATTACCGCTTTGAACAAGCCAGACAAGCCAGTCAGTTGGATCAAAAAGACTTAGAAGTGGCTGTCAGCGACCGTTTGCAAGAAGTGCGAATGGAATTGCACCAAGGCCTGACTCAGGTCCGTCAAGAAATGACAGAGAATCTCTTGCAAACTAGGGATAAGACCGACCAACGTCTTCAAGCCCTGCAGGAATCAAATGAGCAACGTTTGGAACAAATGCGCCAAACAGTCGAGGAAAAACTAGAAAAGACCTTACAGACACGCTTGCAGGCTTCCTTTGAGACAGTTTCCAAGCAATTGGAGTCTGTCAATCGTGGTCTTGGAGAAATGCAGACAGTTGCCCGTGATGTCGGAGCCCTTAATAAGGTTCTCACTGGAACCAAGACGCGAGGGATTCTGGGTGAATTGCAATTGGGGCAAATTATTGAGGACATCATGACACCTGCACAGTACGAACGAGAATACGCAACGGTTGAAAACTCCAGTGAACGAGTGGAGTATGCCATTAAGTTACCCGGACAAGGAGACCAAGAATACGTCTATCTACCAATTGACTCCAAGTTTCCATTGGCTGATTATTACCGCTTGGAAGAAGCCTATGAAGCAGGTAACAAGGATGAAATCGAACGGTGTCGTAAGTCGCTCTTAGCAAGCGTCAAGCGCTTTGCCAAGGATATCAGGAGCAAGTACATAGCACCGCCTCGGACGACTAATTTTGGAGTTTTGTTTGTTCCGACAGAAGGTCTCTACTCAGAAATCGTCCGCAATCCTGTCTTCTTTGATGATTTGAGACGGGAGGAGCAGATTATTGTCGCAGGTCCAAGTACCCTGTCAGCTCTCCTCAATTCCCTATCAGTTGGTTTCAAAACTCTCAATATCCAAAAGAGTGCCGATCATATCAGCAAAACGCTTTCCAGCGTCAAGACCGAGTTTGGCAAGTTTGGTGGCATTCTGGTCAAGGCACAAAAACATCTCCAACATGCCTCTGGCAATATTGATGAACTATTAAATCGTCGCACTACAGCTATCGAGCGAACGCTCCGTCACATTGAGTTATCAGAAGGTGAGCCTGCGCTTGATCTACTCCATTTCCAAGAAGATGAGGAAGAATATGAAGATTAGTCACATGAAAAAAGATGAGCTATTTGAAGGCTTTTACCTAATCAAGTCAGCTGACCTGAGGCAAACTCGAGCTGGGAAAAATTACCTAGCTTTTACCTTTCAAGATGATAGTGGCGAGATTGAAGGGAAACTCTGGGATGCCCAACCTCATAACGTTGAGGCCTTTACCGCAGGTAAGGTTGTCCACATGAAAGGACGCCGAGAAGTTTATAACAATACCCCTCAAGTCAATCAAATTACTCTCCGCCTGCCTCAGCCTGGTGAACCCAATGATCCAGCTGATTTCAAGGTCAAGTCGCCAGTTGATGTCAAGGAAATCCGTGACTATATGTCGCAAATGATTTTTAAAATTGAAAATCCTGTTTGGCAAAGGATTGTCCGAAATCTCTACACCAAGTATGATAAGGAATTTTACTCCTATCCAGCTGCCAAGACCAACCATCATGCCTTTGAAACGGGCTTGGCCTATCATACGGCGACCATGGTGCGTTTGGCAGATGCTATTAGCGAAGTTTATCCTCAGCTCAATAAGAGCCTGCTCTATGCGGGGATTATGCTGCATGACTTGGCTAAGGTCATCGAGTTGACGGGACCAGACCAGACCGAGTACACAGTGCGAGGCAATCTTCTTGGGCATATCGCTCTGATTGATAGTGAAATTACCAAGACAGTGATGGAACTCGGCATTGATGATACCAAGGAAGAAGTCGTTCTGCTCCGCCACGTCATCCTCAGTCACCATGGCTTGCTTGAGTATGGAAGTCCAGTCCGTCCACGCATTATGGAGGCAGAGATTATCCATATGATTGACAATCTGGATGCTAGCATGATGATGATGTCAACAGCTCTTGCTTTGGTGGATAAAGGAGAGATGACCAATAAAATCTTCGCTATGGACAATCGTTCCTTCTATAAACCAGATTTAGATTAATAATTTAAGAAAAATGAGCATTTTTTAGGATAAGAATGTTCGTTTTTTTATGTGAATATGGTATAATAGATAAAATATCAAAATTAAATGAAGTGGGAAATAGAAATGAAATTGAGAAGAAGTGATCGGATGGTTGTGATTTCCAACTATTTGATTAATAATCCTTATAAACTAACTAGTCTTAATACTTTTGCTGAAAAGTATGAATCTGCTAAATCATCCATCTCAGAGGATATCGTAATTATCAAACGCGCCTTTGAGGAAATTGAAATCGGTCATATCCAGACAGTAACTGGTGCTGGTGGTGGTGTCATTTTCACACCATCAATCTCAAGCCATGATGCCAAGGAAATGGTTGAGGACTTGCGTGCCAAGTTGTCAGAAAGTGACCGTATCTTGCCAGGTGGCTATATCTACCTGTCTGATTTGCTTAGCACACCAGCTATCTTAAAAAATATTGGTCGCATTATTGCCAAGAGCTTTATGGACCAAAAAATTGATGCCGTTATGACCGTAGCGACTAAGGGTGTTCCACTTGCAAATGCAGTTGCCAATGTCCTCAATGTTCCTTTTGTTATTGTGCGCCGTGACCTGAAAATTACCGAAGGTTCAACTGTCAGCGTCAACTATGTTTCAGGTTCAAGTGGTGACCGCATTGAGAAAATGTTCCTTTCAAAACGCAGTCTCAAGGCTGGCAGCCGTGTCTTGATTGTGGATGACTTCTTGAAAGGCGGAGGAACTGTCAACGGGATGATTAGTCTCTTGCGTGAGTTTGATTCAGAATTGGCAGGTGTAGCGGTCTTTGCGGATAATGCTCAAGAAGAACGCGAAAAGCAGTTTGACTACAAATCACTCTTGAAGGTAACCAATATTGATGTCAAGAACCAAGCTATCGATGTTGAGGTTGGTAATATCTTTGACGAAGATAAATAAGAGATAGAACTAAAGGTTGGAACGATTGTCCCAGCCTTTCTTTGCAAATAGAATAGAAGGAAACTTATGAAAACACCATTTATCAATAAAGAAGACTTAGAAAAGATTGTTGCCGAGTTCCCAACTCCCTTTCACTTATATGATGAGAAGGGGATTCGTGAGAAGGCAAGGGCCGTCAACCAAGCCTTTTCGTGGAACAAGGGCTTTAAGGAATATTTTGCAGTTAAGGCTACTCCAACACCAGCTATTTTAAAAATTCTCCAAGAGGAAGGCTGTGGTGTGGACTGCTCTAGTTATGTGGAGCTCTTGATGAGTCATAAACTGAATTTCCCTGGTTCTGAGATCATGTTCTCTTCAAACAACACGCCAGACAAGGAATACGCCTATGCGCGTGAATTGGGTGCGACCATTAACTTGGATGCCTTTGAAGATATTGAACATCTAGAGCGTGCAGCAGGCATTCCAGAAATCATCTCTTGTCGTTATAATCCTGGAGGCGTTTTTGAACTGGGGACAGACATCATGGACAATCCTGGCGAGGCTAAGTTTGGCATGACCAAGGACCAGCTCTTTGAAGCCTTTGCCATCTTGAAGGAAAAAGGAGCTAAGACATTTGGGATTCACTCCTTCCTAGCATCTAATACCGTCACCCATCTCTATTATCCAGAGTTGGCTCGTCAGCTTTTTGAATTGGCTGTTGAAATCAAGGAAAAGTTGGGCATTTCGCTAGACTTTATCAATCTTTCCGGCGGTATTGGAGTCAACTATCGTCCAGACCAGGAGCCAAATGATATCGCCTTGATTGGTGAAGGGGTGCGTAAGGTGTATGAAGAGGTTCTTACGCCAGCAGGTCTTGGTCAGGTCAAGATTTTTACCGAATTGGGTCGTTTTATGTTGGCACCTCACGGTGCTTTGGTCACAAGAGTCACTCATAAGAAGGAAACCTACCGTACCTATCTCGGTGTGGATGCATCAGCAGTCAACCTCATGCGTCCAGCTATGTACGGAGCTTACCATCATATTACTAACGTGACTCATCCAGATGGACCAGCTGAAGTGGTAGATGTGGTTGGTTCACTCTGTGAAAACAATGATAAATTTGCAGTGAATCGCGAACTGCCTCATACAGAAATCGGTGATTTGCTGGTAATTCATGATACAGGTGCTCACGGTTTTTCCATGGGCTACCAGTACAATGCTAAACTTCGTTCTGCGGAAATCCTCTATACCGAAGAAGGAAAAGCCCGTCAAATCCGCCGTGCAGAGCGCCCGGAGGACTATTTTACAACCTTGTATGGTTTTGATTTTGAAGAATAAAATGATAAGTAATTGAAAATGAAATTGAAAAACAGATTGCTTTCTAAAAAATAGACAAAAATCTTGTTTTTCCTTCAAGTCGTGATATAATAAAACTATAAAACGTTTTCAAGGAAGGTAACGATATGTCTGAAGAAACAATTGATTATGGACAAGTGACAGGAATGGTGCATTCGACAGAAAGCTTTGGGTCAGTAGATGGGCCTGGTATTCGCTTTATTGTCTTTTTGCAGGGCTGTCACATGCGTTGCCAGTATTGCCACAACCCAGACACTTGGGCTATGGAGTCCAATAAATCACGTGAACGGACGGTAGATGATGTCTTGACAGAAGCCTTGCGCTACCGAGGTTTCTGGGGAAATAAGGGTGGGATTACAGTCAGTGGAGGAGAAGCCCTCTTGCAGATTGATTTCCTGATTGCCCTCTTCACTAAGGCTAAGGAACAAGGAATCCACTGTACCTTGGATACCTGTGCCCTTCCTTTCCGTAATAAACCACGTTACCTTGAGAAGTTTGACAAACTCATGGCTGTTACTGACTTGGTTCTTTTGGATATCAAGGAAATCAACGAAGAACAGCACAAGATTGTCACTAGCCAAACCAATAAAAATATCTTGGCTTGTGCCCAGTATCTATCAGATATTGGAAAACCTGTCTGGATTCGCCACGTGCTAGTTCCGGGATTGACAGATAGAGATGATGACTTGATTGAACTTGGTAAGTTCGTCAAGACCCTTAAAAATGTGGATAAGTTTGAAATTCTGCCTTATCATACTATGGGAGAATTCAAGTGGCGTGAACTGGGAATTCCATATTCACTCGAAGGGGTCAAACCTCCAACAGCAGACCGCGTCAAGAACGCTAAAAAACTCATGGATACCGAAAGTTATCAAGACTATATGAAACGTGTACATGGATAAAAAAGAAGCCTGATGGAAACATCGGGCTTTTAAGTTTACACAAATATATATAATTAAATAAAACAAAATTTTATACTCTTCGAAAATCTCTTCAAACTACGTCAGCTTCCATCTGCAACCTCAAAACAGTGTTTTGAGCAGCTTGCGGCTAGCTTCCTAGTTTGTTCTTTGATTTTCATTGAGTATTAAATCTTTTGACTCTTGAAATTCTGAAAAAAATCCGAAAAAGAATCTGTAAGATATAGTTACTTGTAGAAATATTAAATAGAATAGGGGAACATCATGGAACAAAGTATTACCATTAAAAATTTATGTAAGTCGTATGGCCAAGCTCAAATTTTAAAAGATATTTCTTTTGAAGCAAAAGCAGGTAGAGTGACTGCTTTCCTAGGTCCAAATGGAGCTGGAAAAAGTTCAACCTTACGTATTTTATTAGGATTAGACAAAGCAACATCTGGTCTTACCAAAATTGGAGATCAAACTTATAAGGAATTAAAATTTCCTCTAAAGACTGTAGGAGCTTCATTTGACAGTGTAGGTGCTCCTGATGATCGGACTGTTTATCAACATTTGAAAATTGTTGCTGCTAGTAATGGGATATCCAGTCAGCGAATTGATCAAGTCTTGGATATGGTGGATATTAGCCATAAGAAAAAATCTAAAATTGGGAAATTATCATTAGGAGAAGGACAACGATTAGGAATTGCAACAGCTCTATTAGGAAATCCTCAATATCTGATATTGGATGAACCAACTAATGGGTTGGATCCAAGAGGAATTCGGTGGTTTAGAGAGTTTATAAAAAAACAAGCTCAAGAAGGGAAGACAGTCTTGCTATCATCTCATATATTATCGGAAGTGGAAGCAGTAACAGATGATGTAGTTATCATAAATAAAGGAAAAGTTCTTATAAAAGGCACTTTACAAGAAGTGATGAAAAATCTTTCTTCACTAGAAGAAGTCTTCTTTAGTTTAACAGAGGGAGGAAAGTGACATGGCACTTATATACTCTCTTCATTCTGAAATATTGAAATTGCTTTATAGGAGAGCTACTCATGTTGTATTATTCTTGATACTGGTATTTCAAACGTTTTTAGCAAATATTGGTGCTTCTCAAATTGTTTCAGTTGGTATCCATGCTACACCAGAGACAAATCCAGAATTAGCAGAAGCTATACCTCCTATTGAATTTTTAGGTTTTGATGTCACTTTATTTGGTGTTTTTATTATGATTATCCTAGGTTCAATTTACGGAGCCGAGGAGTATAAATGCTCTGCTATTCGTACAAGTCTCCTCTCTATTACAAATCGAAGTATTTTCCTAGTTTCAAAAACATTAGTTTGGCTTGTATTTTCTTTTTTCATTTCTTTTCTATCAATATTCCTTACGATTAACATGACACATTATGTTTTAGGACAAGATGGCTTATTGCTTTTTTCACTAAATGGAACAGTTTGGTTCTATATGTTTTTAGCCAGTATAGCTTGGACTTTGTTGGGACTTCTAGCCTATATTATGGCTTTGACATTTAAAACAGCCATTGTTCCTCTATTATTTTTGCTTCCCCAAGTCTACAATTTAGGAACATTCTTAGCAAACTATATATCGGTTGCAAAATTTCTTCCAGTTGCATTGGGGCAAGGATTGATTGCTACATCTCCTCAAATTTTAGAACATAATAGTTTACAAAATATTTTATTTTTACTTTGTTGGAACTTCTCATTCTTGGCTTTAGCAATCTACCGATTACTTAAGTCAGATATTGGAGGAGGTGAATAAGTTGAAAGAGCAACTTAAAAGTGAGTATCTCAAGTTTATGATGAATCCTTGGCACTGGTTGGTTATAGGTGCTCTATTACTGTGTGTTCCAGCGTTAGTTATTTTTTTAAATAGTAAGCCAGACCAGTTGACTCTACAGTTTGTTTTGGAACAGCTACTGCAAAGTCTCTATTTAGGACAGGCAGGTTTCGTTAGTCTAGCGGCTCTATTTATAGGTCAAGAATTTACAGGTTCTAGCCTTCGTACCAGTTTTCTTACCTGTCCAAATCGTTTGAAATTTATAATATCTAAACTAGCTATTCTATTATGTATTGAAATTATCCTATTGGTCGCTGTAATATCATTATGCGTACTAATCGCCCAAGGATACTACAATATCAATCTTTTGAGCAATATTAAACATGTTCTAACAATTCTATTTCCAGCTTGTATTTCTATTCTAACCTTCGCTCTTTTAAGTGGTATTTTTGTATTTATTTCCCAGTCTTTTATCTTAATTTTGGGAATCAGTTTATCCCTTTTATTAGGGTTGGGGCAAATGTTACTACAATTCAGTTCTTTTTTTAGAAATTTACCATTACTAGCTAGTATGAATTGTTTTTATACCTATCCATTGTCTCTTTATTATCCAGTGTGGCAAGGCTTAGGGATACAAATAGTTTGGTTGTTAATTGTTTTTCTATTTGCTACATTGATACTTATAGGAAAAAATTTACGCTAAAGACAGGGGATATCCTGTCTTTTTCTCAGGTAGTGCTATAATATATTCAGGAGGGTGAGTTATGGCTTATAAAATTTTGGTTGTAGATGATGATCTTGCTATTCTTCGCCTAATAAAAAAAGTACTAGAATATGAAAAATATGAAGTAGTCATACGAAATAAGATAGAAGAGATTGATCTTTGTGATTTTACAGGCTTTGACTTGATTCTATTAGATATTATGATGCCTGTTAGTGGTTTAGAAATCTGTCAGATAATTCGCGAGCAGATAACTGTTCCTATCTGTTTTATAACTGCCAAGGATATGGATGAAGACTTAGTAGCTGGAATCAATGCAGGTGCTGATGATTATATTATGAAGCCCTTTAGTATGCAAGAACTTTTAGCACGTGTTAAAATGCACTTGCGTCGTGAAGAACGGACTAAAGGAAATGTTCATCAAATAAAGATTGGGAAGCTTATACTATATACGGATAGTAAGGAACTATTTGTAAACGATGATAAGATTGCTCTGACAAGGAGGGAATTTGACATAGTGAATCTTTTGGCAAGCAACCCAAGTAAAATATATTCTATAGAGGAAATTTATAATTATCTATATCCACAAAGTTCAGGAGCTCTTTTACGTTCGGTTTCAGAGTATATTTATCAAATTCGTCAAAAGCTGAAACCTTATCAATTAAATCCAATTAAAACCTTGTACGGTGGAGGATATCAATGGGTAGAATCAAAAGTTTTAGACAATTAATTCGAGAAACCTGTTGGAGAATTATTTGGCAGTTTAGTCTTGGCTTACTAATGGCCTATCTTATTCCCTTAGCTTCAGTATCTATACAAATAAATGAAGATGGGAAACCTCTAAACAATAGTGGTGTTCTATCAATCTTTTTTAATGTGTCATCATGGATATATATTTGTGTTTTATTGATTGTTCTAATAAGTTATCACATTGGAAAATTGTTGAAAAAACTGAGTTATGAAATGACTTTAATTTATGAAAATAGTATGTGGTTGGAGAGGGAATGTACAGAAAGTTTAACAGTTAAAGAATTTCGTGAGACAGGAAATCGGATTATTATGATGCAAGATAGAATTCGACAATTAATAGTTGATAAGAAAGAACAGAAAGAAGATTTGATGTTTCAGGTTTCAGCAGCTTCTCATGATTTAAAGACACCCTTAACCATTATTAGGGGAAATGTAGAATTCTTGCAGGCGATAACTGAAAACGACCAATCTCAAGAATGCTTAGCAGATATAGAAAGAGCTAGTCAACAGTTACTAGATTATTTCAATCAATTGATTCACTATTCTAAAACCTATTATGATGATGAGACAGGTTGGACGGAGTATTCCTCTTCAGATTTTATCAATGAATTAGAGAAAGAAGTCTCTTTTTTGATAAAAAATCAGATGAAGTTTTCTTTTGAACAAAATGTGAAAGGAACTGAAAACTATTATATAAATCCATCTCTTCTGATTCGTGCCATACAAAATATTTTAACAAATGCTTTGGAATACGCCGATAAACAGAACCCTAAAATTAAAATTAGAGTAGAGCAAGAGGGGAAGGAATTGAAAATAGGTATATGGAATAATGGTTCGGAATTTCCAGAGGAAGTTTTAACTAATTTTGGAAAGCTCTTTTATCGTATGGATAAAGCTAGATCGGTTAAAGAGCAACATTATGGTATTGGACTTAGTTTTGTATGTAGAGTTGCAAAACTACACAAAGGCCGAGTTGAGCTTAGAAATAGAGACGCGGGAGCAGAAGTTTTAATAACTGTGAATTGTATTAAATCATAGTGATTTACTTGTTAATTATGATTGAATATATTTTATATGTGAGCTTTTAAACTATTTAACTTTTTTGACTAGTATAAGATGTAACGGTAGATAATAAAAACGAATGATGATATCTAGTTGATGAAAACTATTTATCATTCATTCGTTTTTTAATTATTGGATAATTTACGTAGCTTTATCTCGAACGTTGTTTTCCAGCGTTGCGATTTTTGTGTTTTTTCTTGCTTGTGATAGCAGTTGGTTGTTCAGGGGTAACGTCTTTTCGTCCACTTGGTGTAGAGAAAGCACGTGCTTTTGGTGGGTTCTTGGCTAGTTCTTCACGGACTTTTTTGCGAAGTTTTGGACGAACGATATAGTTGACGATAAACTGTTGGAGAATCATCATGAAACCACCGACAACCCAGTAAAGTGTGACACTGGCTGGTGAAATGAGGGAGAAGACAACAATCGTGATTGGGCTCACGTAAGCCATTTTCTTGATTTGTTCTCTTTGCGTTTCGTCTTCTACTCCGTGAAGTGAAAGGAGTGATTGAAGATAGTAAAGAACACCGGCGCAGGCAACCAAAATCATACTTGGAGAACCTAGAGGAATTCCTAGGTAGCTTGCTTGAGCAACACCTTCAGTATGTTGGGCAGCAAAGTAGATAGCAGAGAAGAAAGGCATTTGAAGGAGGATAGGGAAACATCCTACACCACCAAACATGCTGATGCCGTGCTCTTTTTGAGCTGCAAAGAGAGCTTGTTGGGCTTCGAGTTTTTCTTCTTGAGTAGTTGCTTCTTTGAGACGCGTTTGGTGTGGCTCAAGGACGTGCTTGAGGGCGTTCATCTTTTCAGAGTGAAGCGTTGCCTTCCATGATTGGTAGATACCAAGTGGCAAGATAATCAAGCGCACGATAATGGTTACGATAATGATAGCGACACCAAAGCCTAGACCTTTATCAGTAGCGAAGTACTTGATAGCTTCTCCCATCGGGGCACCCAAGAAATCCCAAACGGGACCAATTGGCTTACCTGTTGCTTTATCAATCTGAACGCAACCTGCCAAAACTAGCAACATAGCCACTCCCATAGCTGAGAGTGCAAAACGTTTAATAGATTTCACTGTTTTTATTCCTTCTTTAAAAATTATACCTTTCTATTCTACTGTTTTTTTACAAAATATACAATAGTTCTAGAGACCTAATTTGCGATTTTAAAGTCAGGGTAGGGAGGAAAGTTGCTCAGTTGGACATCTAAGTAGCTGACTTTTGAAAAAGGTGTTGGTCCTTTGCGGATTTCTTGGATAAATTTTGCCATGGTAGCAGATGAGTTTGCTTGGGCTAAAATTTCCACTGTGCCATCGTCGTTATTCCATACTCGACCTGTGATGCCACCAATTTCAAGTGCTAAGCTGTAAACACCCCAACGAAAGCCGACTCCTTGCACCCTACCTTGGGCAATCATTCTAACCTTTTGCATACCAAACCCCTTCGATTGTGTTATAATATTTCTATGACTATTATAACCTCAAAAGCCAATTCTGTGGTAAAAAATGCCAAGAAATTACACCAAAAAAAATACCGCAAGTCTTCCTATTTGATTGAAGGCTGGCACTTGTTTGAAGAATCTGTTCAAGCTGGAGTGACGATTGAGAAAATCTTTGCCCTAGAAAGTTACCGAGATCAGTTAGCTACTTTTCCGCAAACTGTCTGGGTGTCAGAGGAAATTTTGCTAGATTTGGCGGATTCTCAGACTCCACAGGGAATCGTTGCGGTGGTTCAAAAAGAAGAAGTAGGGCAAGCTGACTTTAGTCAGGGAAAGTTCTTGTTTTTGGAAGATGTGCAAGATCCTGGTAATGTGGGAACGATCATTCGGACTGCGGATGCAGCAGGTTTTACTGGAGTGATTGTTTCAGATAAATCGGCAGATATTTACAGTCTCAAGACCCTACGTTCCATGCAAGGAAGTCATTTTCATCTGCCTATTTACCGGATGTCGAGCCAAACGCTTCTCGAGAAAGCTAAAAAGGCAGGTATCCCAGTGCTGGCAACAACCCTATCTAAAGATTCTGTTGATTACAGAGAACTGTCTTCTATAGAAAATTTTGTACTAGTCATGGGAAATGAGGGGCAAGGAATTAGTCCCCTCATGGTTGAAAGTGCAGACCAGTTGGTCCACATTAGTATGAAGGGGCAGGCGGAGAGTTTGAATGTTGCCGTTGCGGCCGGTATTTTAATTTTCCATTTAAGCTAATTTTAACTTTCTTTGTTATAATCAAGGAAAGATGTTCATAGAAAAGGAGAAAAGATGAATCACACTATTATTCATGACCGCGCAGGTCTCAATCAATTTTACGCTAAGGTTTATGCCTTTGTTGGTCTGGGAATCGGACTATCCGCTTTAGTATCAGGTCTTATGTTGACGGTCTTTCAATCTCAGTTGGTTTACTTTTTGATGCAGGGTCGTCTCTGGTTGACCATTGCTACTTTTGCGGAGTTGGCCTTGGTTTTCGTTGCCAGTAACATGGCCTTAAAGAATAGTCCAGCGGCTCTTCCAGTATTTTTACTTTACTCTGTTTTAAACGGCTTTACTCTTAGTTTTGTGGTGGCCTTCTATACTCCGGGTACAGTTTTATCCGCCTTTGTGTCTAGCGCCCTTCTCTTCTTTGTCATGGCGGCAGTTGGCATGTTCACCAAGAAAGATTTGAGTGGCCTTGGTCGGGCTATGATGGCGGCTCTTATCGGTTTGCTGATTGCCATGGTAGTTAATATTTTCTTGGCTAGCGGTTTCTTTGATTATATGATTAGCGTAGCCATGGTTTTGGTTTTCTCAGGGCTGATTGCTTCAGATAACCAAAAAATTCGCTATGCCTATGAGCAATCACAAGGTCGTGTAGCGACAGGTTGGGTTGTGTCAATGGCTCTTAGTATCTATCTTGATTTTATCAATCTTTTCCTAAGTATTTTACGTATCTTTGGTCGCAATGACTAGAAGGTCCCTAACATCAGTGTTCCAAGGAGCACTGATTTTTTTCGTATTTGCTCTTTTCTTTTCTTGGAAATAGGTGTATAATGCTTTTAATTAATTTTTTGAGGAGTAGTTTATGAAGAAAAGTTTTATCCATCAACAAGAAGAGATTTCCTTTGTCAAAAACACTTTTACCCAGTATTTGAAAGATAAGTTAGAAGTTGTCGAAGTTCAAGGTCCTATCTTGAGCAGGGTCGGCGACGGGATGCAGGATAATTTATCAGGTGTGGAGAATGCCGTATCGGTCAAGGTTCTCCAAATCCCTGATGCTACTTATGAAGTTGTGCACTCACTTGCTAAATGGAAACGCCATACCTTGGCCCGTTTTGGTTTCGGTGAGGGTGAAGGTCTCTTCGTCCACATGAAGGCCCTTCGTCCAGACGAAGATTCGCTTGATGCGACCCACTCTGTTTATGTTGACCAGTGGGACTGGGAGAAGGTTATCCCAAATGGACAACGTAACATTGCCTACCTAAAAGAAACAGTTGAGAAGATTTATAAGGCTATTCGTCTGACTGAGCTAGCTGTTGAAGCCCGCTATGATATTGAGTCTGTCTTGCCAAAACAAATCACCTTTATCCACACAGAAGAGTTGGTAGAACGCTACCCAGACTTGACACCAAAAGAGCGTGAAAATGCTATTTGTAAAGAATTTGGAGCAGTCTTCTTGATCGGTATCGGTGGTGAATTACCAGACGGTAAACCGCACGATGGACGTGCACCAGACTACGATGACTGGACAAGTGAGTCTGAAAATGGCTATAAGGGTCTAAATGGTGATATTCTTGTTTGGAATGAGTCTTTAGGTGGAGCCTTTGAGTTGTCTTCTATGGGAATCCGTGTAGATGAAGAAACTCTTCGCCGTCAGGTTGCCATCACAGGTGATGAAGACCGTTTAGAATTGGAATGGCACAAGGCTTTGTTGAATGGCCTATTCCCATTGACAATCGGTGGAGGCATTGGACAATCTCGGATGGCCATGTTCCTACTTCGCAAGAAACACATCGGAGAAGTGCAAACAAGTGTTTGGCCTCAAGAAGTCCGCGATACTTACGAAAATATTTTATAGAGAATCGAACCGCAAGGTTCGGTTTTCTTTCTCTTTTCGCCCATAATTTGGTATAATAAACGGTATGAAAATCGTATCAGGAATCTATGGAGGACGACCTCTCAAAACGTTAGAAGGCAAGACGACAAGACCTACTTCAGATAAGGTTAGGGGAGCCATTTTTAACATGATTGGTCCCTACTTTGAAGGTGGACGAGTCTTGGACCTTTATGCAGGTAGTGGTGCTTTATCTATCGAGGCAGTATCGCGTGGCATGTCCAGCGCTGTTTTGGTGGAGCGAGACCGTAAGGCTCAGGCTATCGTGGCTGAAAATATTCAGATGACCAAGGAAGTTGGGAAATTTCAACTTCTCAAAATGGATGCAGAAAGGGCATTGGAACAGGTATCTGGGGGATTTGACCTCATTTTCTTAGACCCTCCTTATGCCAAGGAACAAATCGTAGCAGATATTGAAAAAATGGCTGAGAGAGACCTTTTTTCTGAAGATGTCATGGTCGTGTGTGAGACGGATAAGGCCGTTGAACTTCCAGAAGAAATTGCCTGCCTGGGTATCTGGAAGGAAAAGATTTATGGAATTAGTAAGGTAACAGTTTATGTCAGATAAGATTGGCTTATTCACAGGCTCGTTTGATCCGATGACAAATGGGCATCTGGATATCATTGAACGGGGGAGCAGACTTTTTGATAAGCTCTATGTCGGAATTTTTTTCAATCCCCACAAACAGGGATTTCTCCCTCTTGAAAATCGTAAACGGGGGCTAGAAAAGGCTTTGGAACATTTGGAAAATGTTGAAGTCGTGTTTTCACATGATGAATTGGTGGTTGATGTTGCAAAAAGACTGGGGGCTACCTTTCTAGTACGAGGCTTGAGAAATGCAAAGGATTTGCAATATGAAGCCAGTTTTGATTACTACAACCATCAACTGTCTCCTGATATAGAGACCATTTATTTACATAGCAGACCTGAACATCTTTATATCAGTTCATCAGGTGTTAGAGAACTTTTGAAGTTCGGTCGGGATATTGCTTGCTATGTTCCTGAGAGTATTTTGGAGGAAATAAGAAATGAAAAAAAAGATTAGATGGCCCTTATATGTCATTGCGGCCTTGATTGTGACTTTCTTGGCATTTGTAGTGCCCTTGCCCTACTATATAGAGGTTCCAGGTGGTTCGGAAGATATTCGCCAAGTCCTTAAAGTCAATGACACAGAAGATAAGGAAGCTGGTGCCTATCAATTCGTTACGGTTGGTGTTCAGCACGCTACTTTATCCCATATGATTTATGCGTGGTTGACGCCTTTTACAGATATTCGTAGTGCCCAAGAGACTACAGGTGGCTCTTCTGATGTTGAATTTATGCGGATTAATCAATTCTACATGCAAACATCGCAAAATATGGCCAAGTATCAAGGGCTAAAAACAGCTGGTAAAGATATTGAACTTAAATATCTTGGGGTTTATGTTTTGACTGTGACGGATAATTCGACCTTTAAAGGGATTCTCAACATCTCTGATACGGTCACAGCAGTCAATGATCAAACCTTTGACAGTTCCAAAGACTTGATTGATTACGTCAATTCTCAAAAACTAGGGGACTCCGTCAAGGTCACCTATGAAGAGGATGGGCAAACCAAGTCTGCAGAAGGTAAGATTATCACCTTGGAAAATGGCAAAAATGGGATTGGAATCGGCTTGATTGACCGTACAGAAGTGACCAGTGATATCCCAATTCGTTTTTCAACAGCCGGTATCGGTGGTCCAAGTGCAGGCCTCATGTTTAGTCTGGCCATCTATACCCAAATAGCTGACCCAGGCCTTCGTAATGGCCGCATTGTTGCCGGTACAGGAACTATTGACCGCGATGGGAATGTGGGGGACATTGGAGGTATTGATAAGAAAGTTGTAGCTTCGGCTAGAGAAGGTGCCGCGATTTTCTTTGCCCCTGATAACCCTGTTAGCGAAGAAGAACAAAAAGCGCATCCAGATGCCAAAAACAACTACCAAACAGCCCTAGAAGCAGCCAAAACAATCAAGACAGATATGAAAATCGTGCCAGTTAAAACCCTACAAGATGCGATTGATTACTTGAAAAACAATCCCTAATTTCTAAGGGAAGTTTCCAAACTAGCGTACAAACAGAGAAGATGGTATAATAGTCAAATGGTTCAATTATTATTCACTCTAAGCAGTCACATGCTCTTTATTTATGTGAGTTTTTACCTTTTAAAGGATCTTGTTAGATGGGAAAAGGTTTTAAAAGTGACAGCTGAGAATACAAGAAAAGTTCGTTTACTAGTAGCCTTTTTCAGCATTGTAATGGGCTACATCATGAGTTCTTTCTTTATCAGCTTGTATCAGTTGTGGCAAGAAGCGCTTAGAGGATTATTATAAAATCAAGAGTAAAGGAAATAAGTATGGAAAAAATTGTGGTTCAAGGTGGCGGTAATCGTCTGGTAGGAAGTGTTACGATCGAAGGAGCAAAGAATGCAGTCTTGCCCCTGTTGGCAGCGACTATTCTAGCAAGTGAAGGAAAGACCGTCCTGCAGAATGTTCCTATCTTGTCAGATGTTTTCACTATGAATCAGGTGGTTCGTGGTTTGAATGCTAAGGTGGATTTTAATGAAGAATCTCATCTTGTTGAGGTGGACGCAACTGGCGATATCACTGAGGAAGCTCCTTACAAGTATGTCAGCAAGATGCGTGCATCTATCGTTGTCTTGGGACCAATTCTTGCCCGTGTAGGTCATGCTAAGGTATCTATGCCAGGTGGTTGTACGATTGGTAGCCGCCCTATTGATCTTCATTTGAAAGGTCTAGAAGCTATGGGGGCTAAGATTAGTCAGACAGCTGGTTACATCGAAGCCAAGGCTGATCGCTTACATGGAGCTCATATCTACATGGACTTCCCAAGTGTTGGTGCTACGCAGAACTTGATGATGGCAGCGACTCTGGCTGATGGGGTGACAGTGATTGAAAATGCTGCGCGTGAGCCTGAGATTGTGGACCTCGCTATTCTCCTCAATGAAATGGGAGCTAAGGTTAAGGGTGCTGGCACAGAGACCATTACCATTACCGGTGTTGAGAAACTTCATGGTACGACTCACAATGTGGTCCAAGACCGTATCGAAGCAGGAACCTTTATGGTAGCTGCTGCTATGACTGGTGGTGATGTCTTGATTAAAGATGCTGTTTGGGAGCACAACCGTCCCTTGATTGCCAAATTGCTTGAAATGGGAGTGGAAGTGACAGAGGAGACTGAAGGGATTCGAGTTCGCTCTCAACTAGAAAATCTAAAAGCTGTTCATGTGAAAACCTTGCCCCATCCAGGATTTCCAACAGATATGCAGGCTCAATTTACAGCCTTGATGACCGTCGCAAAAGGCGAATCAACTATGGTGGAGACAGTTTTCGAAAATCGTTTCCAACACTTAGAAGAAATGCGTCGCATGGGCTTGCATTCTGAGATTATCCGTGATATAGCTCGTATTGTTGGTGGACAGGCTTTGCAGGGGGCAGAAGTTCTTTCAACTGACCTTCGTGCCAGTGCTGCCTTAATTTTGACAGGTTTGGTAGCACAAGGAGAAACTGTAGTTGGTAAATTGGTTCACTTGGATAGAGGTTACTACCGTTTCCATGAGAAGTTGGCGCAGCTAGGTGCTAAGATTCAGCGGATTGAGGCAAGTGATGAAGATGAATAAGAAATCAAGCTACGTAATCAAGCGTTTACTTTTAGTCATTCTAGTACTGATTTTAGGTGCTCTAGCCCTAGGAATCGGTTTAATGGTAGGTTATGGAATCTTGGGCAAGGGTCAAGATCCATGGGCTATCCTGTCTCCAGCAAAATGGCAGGAATTGATTCATAAATTTACAGGAAATTAGGCTGGAGAACCAGTCTTTTTCTAGAGATAAGGAGAAAAATGGATAAAAAAACAAGACAGACACTGATCGGACTGCTAGTGTTATTGCTTTTATCTGCGGGAAGCTATTATATCAAGCAGATGCAGTCGACAGCTAATAGTCCTAAAACCAAGCTTAGTAAGAAAAAACAAGCGTCTGAAGCTCCTAGTCAAGAATTGGCAGAGAGTGTCTTGACAGACGCAGTCAAGAGTCAAATAAAAGGGAGTCTGGAGTGGAATGGCTCGGGTGCTTTTATCGTCAATGGTAATAAAACAAATCTAGATGCCAAGGTTTCAAGTAAGCCCTACGCTGATAATAAAACAAAGACAGTGGGCAAGGAAACAGTGGCAACCGTAGCTAATGCCCTCTTGTCTAAGGCTACTCGCCAGTACAAGAATCGTGAAGAAACTGGGAATGGTTCGACTTCATGGACTCCTCCAGGCTGGCATCAGGTTAAGAATCTAAAGGGTACTTATACCCATGCGGTCGATAGAGGTCACTTGTTAGGCTATGCCTTAATCGGTGGCTTGGATGGTTTTGATGCCTCAACAAGCAATCCTAAAAACATTGCTGTTCAAACAGCCTGGGCAAATCAGGCACAGGCCGAAGATTCGACTGGTCAAAACTACTATGAAAGTATGGTACGTAAAGCCTTGGACCAAAACAAGCGTGTCCGTTACCGTGTAACCCTTTATTACGCTTCAAACGAGGACTTAGTTCCTTCAGCTTCACAGATTGAAGCCAAGTCTTCAGACGGAGAATTGGAATTTAATGTCCTAGTTCCCAATGTTCAAAAAGGGCTTCAACTGGATTACCGAACTGGAGAAGTAACGGTAACTCAGTAAAAGATAACATAAACTCCTATGTCACTTGTGGATATAGGAGTTCTTCTTTTACTAGTTTCAGCAGGGCTAGAATAGGCACTAAGAAAAAAATAATATGTACTGGACTATATTTTGTGATATAATAAAGGATAAGATACTATTTTAGGAGAAGAACTATGGAAGACCCAAGTAGTCAGAATTTGTTGCTACAATTTGTTTTATTGTTTATCTTGACGGTGTTAAATGCCTTTTTCTCAGCCACAGAAATGGCCATGGTTTCACTTAACCGTGCGCGAGTTGAACAAAAGGCAGAAGAAGGAGATAGACGCTATATCCGTCTGCTGAAGGTGCTAGAAAATCCTAACCACTTTTTATCAACCATTCAAGTAGGGATTACCCTGATTACGATCTTATCAGGGGCGAGTTTGGCAGAAACTCTGGGACGAGAAATTGCATCTTGGCTTGGAAATGGCGAAACAGCTTATGCCGTTGCAAGTTTTCTATCTTTAGCATTTTTGACTTATATTTCCATCGTTTTTGGGGAATTGTATCCTAAGAGAATCGCTCTTAATCTAAAGGATGCCTTGGCGATTCGTACAGCGCCAGTTATCATTGGGCTGGGGAAACTAGTTAGTCCCTTTGTTTGGCTCTTGTCTGCATCTACCAATCTCTTGAGTCGCTTGACTCCTATGACCTTTGACGATGCTGATGAAAAAATGACCCGTGATGAAATTGAATACATGCTGACAAATAGTGAAGAAACACTAGATGCTGACGAAATTGAAATGTTACAAGGAATTTTTTCACTGGACGAATTAATGGCCAGAGAAGTCATGGTTCCTCGAACGGATGCCTTTATGGTCGATATTCAGGATGATAGTCAAACCATCATCCAAAGTATTTTAAAACAAAATTATTCTCGTATCCCTGTCTATGATGGGGATAAGGACAATGTGATTGGGATCATTCACACCAAGAGTCTCCTTAAGGCGGGTTTTGTGGACGGTTTTGACAATATTGTTTGGAAGAAAATCTTACAAGATCCACTCTTTGTTCCTGAAACTATTTTTGTGGATGACTTGTTAAAAGAATTGCGTAATACCCAAAGACAAATGGCAATCTTGCTAGATGAATACGGTGGGATGGCTGGTTTGGTGACTCTGGAAGACCTCTTAGAGGAAATCGTTGGGGAAATCGATGATGAAACGGACAAAGCAGCAATAGATGTTCATCAGATTGGCGATGGTACTTACATTGTTCAAGGTACCATGAATCTCAATGATTTTAATGACTACTTTGATGTTGAACTGGAAAGTGATGACGTTGATACCATCGCTGGTTACTATTTGACAGGAGTTGGGACCATTCCAACGACTGAGAAACTCAGTTATGAATTAGTCAGTCAAAACAAGCAGCTTATCCTAACCAATGATAAAGTGAAAAATGGACGTGTTACCAAGGTAAAAGTCCAAATTACCGAAGTTGAAATAGAAGAAGAAACAGAGTAAACTAGAGGCTTTTGTCACCAGGTGTGACGAAGCTTTTTCAGTTGATTTCATACTCTTCGAAAATCAAATTCAAACCGCGTCAACGTCGCCTTGCCGTACGCAAGTACAGCCTGCGGCTAGTTTCCTAGTTTGCTCTTTGATTTTCATTGAGTATCAAAAGATTGTCTCCTAAAAAGAAGTTTGCCCCAAATTCACCCCAAAAGTTTTTGTAAGTTATATGTATTTATCCGAAGAAAACAAAAAAAGCCCTTTAAACTGGGCTTTCTGTTTAAATGAAACTTGAAAAATCAAGTTATAGAAGGCGGTAGACGGATTTGAACCGACGATCAAGCTTTTGCAGAGCCGTGCCTTACCACTTGGCTATACCGCCTTAACGTTTATTATTATACCTTGAAAATGATTTTCAGTCAATAGCTTTTTCAGATTTTTTGTGTCAATAAGCCTAAATATTCTGAAAATTCGTTTACTTTTCTTGAAATCTATGATATAATTGATGATAACCTATACTTTATTTATAAGAGGAGTAAATAAATGAAAAAAAGTCAAGTGCTTGCTGTAGCGGGAGCTACCTTATTAGCGTCAGGAGTTCTAGCTGCGTGTTCAAACACTAGTTCAAACAATGCTAAACTAGCAAAAGATTACCAATATGTTTATCAAACAGATCCAGAAACCTTGGATTATATCGTCAGCAATATCGATTCAACATCATTCGTCACAACAAATGCTGTAGATGGTTTGTTGGCTAATGATAAATATGGTAACCTGGTTCCTTCTATTGCTGAATCATGGACAGTTTCAAAAGATGGTTTGACATATACCTATAAAATCCGTAAGGATGCTAAATGGGTGACAGCAGAGGGAGAAGAATACGCTCCTGTAACTGCTAAAGACTTCGTTACTGGTTTGAAACACGCCGTAGATGGAAAATCAAAAGGACTTTCAATCGTTAGCTCTTCTATTAAGGGATTAGAAGCCTATATTAAGGGTGAAACAAGCGATTTTTCAACCGTTGGAGTAAAAGCACTTGATGATCAAACACTAGAATATACCTTGAACCAGCCAGAAACTTTCTGGAATGACAAGACCACTAGTGGTGTTTTGATGCCGGTTAATGAAGAATTCTTAACTTCAAAAGGGGAAGGTTTTGGTGCCCCAACCGATGCTAACTCTATTCTTTATAACGGTCCATTTGTCTTAAAATCTGTAACTCCAAAATCATCTATCGAGATGGCTAAAAATGATGCTTACTGGGACAAAGAAAATGTAAAAATTGAGAACGTTAAGTTCACTTTCTGGGATGGTAAGGACCAAGATGTGATTGCTAAAGGTTTTGCTGATGGTCAATATAGCAAGGCTCGTATCTTCCCTACAAGTTCTACATATGAAAAATATGCAGCTGACTTTAAAGATAACATTTACTTTAATGAACCAGGAGCGGGTGTTGCAACTGTCAGCTTGAATTATGGCCGTACAACCTATAACCACACTGCCAAAACAAGTGATGCCCAAAAGACATCTACTCAGAAAGCATTGCTAAACAAGGAATTCCGTCAAGCCTTGAACTTTGCTGTCGATCGCAATTCTTATTCAGCTCAAACAAATGGTACTGATGGAGCTGCAGTAGCCATCCGTAATACATTTGCACCTTATAATCTTCAAGTTGGTAAGAAAACATTTGGTGAATTGGTACAAGATAGCTTGGCTAAGACAAATTCTTCTACTTGGTCAAACGTGTCTCTAGCAGATTCTCAAAATGGACTTTACAATGAAGAAAAAGCGAAAGAAGTCTTTGCTAAAGCTAAATCAAGCCTACAAGCTGAAGGTGTTGAATTCCCAATCCACTTGGATGCCTTGGTTATCCAAGAATCAACAGCGGTTGTAAACCGTGTTCAATCATTGAAACAATCAATTGAAAAAGTATTGGGTTCAGATAATGTTGTTGTAGACTTACAACAAATGACTCAAGCGGAAGCTTTACCAATTTCATTTAGCGCTCCAACAGCTAAAGAGCAAGACTGGGATATCCATACCTTGCTAGGATGGAACCCTGACTATCAAGATCCTTCTACTTTCTTGGATCAATTCGTCCTTAAGGGAGGAAGCACTCGTCTTTACCTTGGTATTGACCAAAACACAGATGCATCAGTAGTAAGCAAACTTGGTTTAGCTGACTATGGAAAATTACTTGATGACGCAAACAGCGAAAACCAAGATGTTCAAAAACGTTATGAAAAATACGCGGTGGCACAAGCTTGGTTGACTGACAATGCTTTGACAATTCCAGTAATGGCTTCTCCTAAAGAAACAGCCGTTTCATATGTTTCAAAAGTTCTACCATTTAGCTCTTCATATTCTGTAGCCGGCCTTAAAGGTGAAAATTCAGGATACTTGAAGTACACTGAAGTTGGTGAAAAAGCAATCACCAAAGAAGAGTATGAAAAAGCTCGTGAAAAATGGTTGAAAGAAAAGACTGAGTCAAACGAGAAAGCTCAAAAAGAATTGGCAAGTCATGTGAAGTAAATAATTTTCAATAGAACTTTCTCTCCATGAGGAGAAGGTTCTTTTGGGATTTTTAAAGGAAATGATATGAAAAAATATATTTTTATGCGTGTTTTGCGGTCCTTGGTTTCTATCTTCTTAGTAACAACCTTGACCTACACGATTATCTATACAATGGTTCCTCGAAAATTGATTTTCAAACAGGATACCAACTATAACAAGATTGCGACAACTGCTGATAAACGTGATAACTATGAGAATACCGTTTATGAGCGTATGGGCTATATCGAGTACTACGATACCAAAGAGTTGCAAGAAAAAGCTAGCCAGATGGATGCTTCTGTAACAGTTGAAGCAAATGACACCAACAAGGCTATCTATGAAAAATACATCAAACAAATCGGTCATGGTTGGACCTTGGGAGAATTTACTGAAAGTGGTCAATTCTACGCTACTCGTGAAATTCCAATTTTTGAACGTGTTTTCAAATTCTATGCTAACTTGATTGACATTGACCATACTAATAAAATTCAAGACCCTGAAAATCCAGACTTGAAACGTTACCTTCGTTTCGAAAACGATCCGGCTATCGGATGGTCATTGGTCGGTTCAGGTACTAAACACAAATATCTCTTGTACTTCAACAGTCAGTTCCCATTTGTGCATCAAAACTTTGTGAACATTAATTTAGGTGACTCTTATCCAACCTATGCTAATAGCCCTGTTTTACAGGTTATTACTCAAGGACAAGGGCAAACAAAAACATCTCAAGTTCAGTTCCCAACAGGTAAGAAAACTTCTTCTGTAAATATTTACTCAAGAACCTACAAATCACCTAGTCAGGCTGACTCTCGTGAAGTGGCTAACTATGGGAAAGATGATCCATATACTGCAACTGAAAGCAACTACCAATATCCTTCTATGATTGCTAGCTCTGCAGTCGTTGGATTGATCGGTTTGGTGATTTCTTATGCGATTGCTGTGCCACTTGGTTCAGCTATGGCTCGCTTCAAGAATACTTGGATTGATAGCTTTTCAACAGGGGCTTTGACCTTCTTGATGGCTCTTCCAACAATTGCCTTGGTTTATATCGTTCGTTTGGCTGGTTCTTCAATCGGCTTGCCAGATTCATTCCCTATCTTGGGTGCTGGAGATTGGCGTTCGTATGTTTTACCAGCAGTTATCCTTGGTTTGTTGGGTGCTCCTGGTACCGCTATTTGGATTCGTCGTTATATGATTGACTTGCAATCACAAGACTTTGTACGTTTTGCTCGTGCAAAAGGTTTGTCTGAAAAAGAAATTTCAAACAAACACATCTTTAAAAATGCCATGGTTCCGCTGGTTTCAGGAATTCCTGGCGCTGTTATCGGGGTTATCGGTGGTGCAACCCTTACTGAAACAGTCTTCGCTTTCCCAGGCATGGGTAAAATGTTGATTGACTCTGTAAAAGCATCTAATAACTCTATGGTCGTTGGTCTTGTCTTCATCTTTACATGTATTTCTATCTTCTCACTTCTTTTGGGAGATATTTGGATGACTATTATTGACCCACGTATTAAATTGACTGAGAAAGGAGGCAAATAATGTCTACAATCGATAAAGAAAAATTTCAGTTTGTAAAACGTGACGATTTTGCCTCTGAAGCCATTGATGCGCCAGCTTATTCATACTGGGGATCAGTGTTTAGACAATTTATGAAGAAAAAATCAACTGTAGTCATGTTGGGAATTTTGATAGCCATCATTTTGATGAGTTTCATCTACCCAATGTTTTCTAAGTTTGATTTCAATGATGTCAGCAAGGTAAATGACTTTAGTGCTCGTTATATCAAGCCAAATGCTCAGCATTGGTTCGGTACAGACAGTAACGGTAAATCTCTCTTTGACGGTGTCTGGTTCGGAGCTCGTAACTCTATCCTCATTTCTGTGATTGCAACAGTGATTAACTTGGTTATCGGTGTCTTTGTCGGTGGTATTTGGGGAATTTCAAAATCAGTTGACCGCGTGATGATGGAAGTTTATAACGTCATCTCAAACATCCCATCTCTTTTGATTGTCATTGTCTTGACTTACTCAATCGGAGCTGGATTCTGGAATCTGATTTTTGCCATGAGTGTAACAACATGGATTGGGATTGCCTTCATGATTCGTGTGCAAATCTTGCGTTATCGTGACTTGGAATACAACTTGGCGTCACGTACCTTGGGAACACCAACCTTGAAGATTGTTGCCAAAAACATCATGCCACAATTGGTATCTGTTATTGTGACAACCATGACTCAAATGCTTCCAAGCTTTATCTCATACGAAGCCTTCTTGTCTTTCTTCGGTCTTGGATTGCCGATTACAGTGCCAAGTTTGGGTCGTTTGATTTCAGATTATTCACAAAACGTAACAACTAATGCTTACTTGTTCTGGATTCCATTGACAACTCTTGTCTTGGTATCCTTATCCCTTTTCGTAGTTGGTCAAAACTTAGCGGATGCTAGTGATCCACGTACACATAGATAGGAGTAGAAATGACAAAAGAAAAAAATGTAATTTTGACTGCTCGCGATATTGTCGTGGAATTTGACGTTCGTGACAAAGTATTGACAGCCATTCGCGGCGTTTCCCTTGAACTAGTTGAAGGAGAAGTACTAGCCTTGGTAGGTGAGTCAGGATCAGGGAAATCTGTTTTGACAAAGACCTTCACAGGTATGCTTGAAGAAAATGGTCGCATTGCCCAAGGAAGTATTGACTACCGTGGTCAAGATTTGACAGCTCTATCTTCTCACAAGGATTGGGAACAAATTCGTGGTGCTAAGATTGCGACTATCTTCCAAGATCCAATGACTAGTTTGGACCCAATTAAAACAATTGGTAGTCAGATTACAGAAGTTATTGTAAAACACCAAGGAAAAACGCCTAAAGAAGCGAAAGAATTGGCCATTGACTACATGAATAAGGTTGGGATTCCAGATGCAGATAGACGTTTTGATGAATACCCATTCCAATATTCTGGAGGAATGCGTCAACGTATCGTTATTGCTATTGCCCTTGCCTGCCGACCTGATGTCTTGATCTGTGATGAGCCAACGACTGCCTTGGATGTGACCATCCAAGCACAGATTATTGATTTGCTAAAATCTTTGCAAAACGAGTATCATTTCACAACAATTTTTATCACCCACGACCTTGGTGTGGTAGCAAGTATTGCGGATAAGGTAGCGGTTATGTATGCAGGAGAAATCGTTGAGTATGGAACTGTTGAGGAAGTCTTCTATGACCCTCGCCATCCATATACATGGAGTCTCTTGTCTAGCTTGCCTCAGCTTGCTGATGATAAAGGGGATCTTTACTCAATCCCAGGAACACCTCCGTCACTTTATACTGACTTGAAAGGGGATGCCTTTGCCTTGCGTTCAGACTATGCAATGCAGATTGACTTCGAACAAAAAGCTCCTCAATTCTCAGTATCAGAGACGCATTGGGCTAAAACTTGGCTTCTTCATGAGGATGCTCCGAAAGTAGAAAAACCAGCTGTGATTGCAAATCTTCATGATAAGATCCGTGAAAAAATGGGATTTGCCCATCTGGCTAACTAGGAGGAAGGAAATGTCTGAAAAATTAGTAGAAATCAAAGATTTAGAAATTTCCTTCGGTGAAGGAAGTAAGAAGTTTGTCGCGGTTAAAAATGCTAACTTCTTTATCAACAAGGGAGAAACTTTCTCGCTTGTAGGTGAGTCAGGAAGTGGGAAAACAACGATTGGTCGTGCTATCATCGGTCTCAATGATACAAGTAATGGAGATATCATTTTTGAAGGTCAAAAGATTAATGGTAAGAAATCGCGTGAACAAGCTGCGGAATTGATTCGTCGTATCCAGATGATTTTTCAAGACCCTGCCGCAAGTTTGAATGAACGTGCGACTGTTGATTATATTATTTCTGAAGGTCTTTACAATCATCATCTGTTCAAGGATGAAGAAGAACGTAAAGAGAAAGTTCAAAATATTATCCGTGAAGTAGGTCTGCTTGCTGAGCACTTGACTCGTTACCCTCATGAGTTCTCAGGTGGTCAACGTCAACGTATCGGTATTGCCCGTGCCTTGGTCATGCAACCAGACTTTGTTATTGCGGATGAGCCCATTTCAGCCTTGGACGTTTCTGTTCGTGCCCAAGTCTTGAACTTGCTCAAAAAATTCCAAAAAGAACTTGGTTTGACCTATCTCTTCATCGCCCATGACTTGTCGGTTGTTCGCTTTATTTCAGATCGTATCGCAGTTATTTACAAGGGTGTTATTGTAGAGGTTGCTGAAACAGAAGAATTGTTTAACAATCCAATTCACCCATATACTCAGGCCTTGCTTTCAGCGGTTCCAATTCCAGATCCAATCTTGGAACGTAAGAAGGTCTTGAAGGTTTACGACCCAAGTCAACACGACTATGAGACTGATAAGCCATCTATGGTAGAAATCCGTCCAGGTCACTATGTTTGGGCTAACCAAGCCGAATTGGCACGTTACCAACAAGGACTAAACTAATAATGGTTTTATAATTTCCATGTCAACTTTTATGGAAATTATAAACCTTTTTTGTTGGACTGATTTGAAAAGCTTTGAAAGCTCCTTGAAAGAATTTTCGAAAAATTTTAAAAAATTCTGAAATATTCTTGACAGCTAATGAAAAAGGTGGTAAGATAGAAAACATCAAAAAAGAAAGCAGAAAAAGAAATGAATAAGAAACAAGCTGTAACGATGAATCAAAACTTTTACTTTAGCTACTTTAGATAGTGTTTGTAGACATGTCACCATGGATGCAAACAGTTCAAGCAATTTGTTTGTATCTATGTGGCTAAGATTTTTGATTGTGGTCCATATAGATGAATATCTAAATGGACTAGCAAAGTTATAACTTGTTAGATTATTTCAAGCATCCGTTTAGATAGTATCTAGGCGGTTTTTTGTTTTATCTTTTCTGAGAAGGAGTTTCATTATGAAAGTTGTTCGAAAATTACTAGCACCCCTCTTGGTAGTGGGGATTCTCTTGACCTCTCTGATTAGTTTACATCAGTTGAAGGCAGATAAGAAAAAAGATGTATTTCGTATCGGTATTTCGCAGTTTATTACTCATCAATCTTTGGACGCTACTAGAGAAGGTTTTGTGGATGAGCTGGCTAAGCAAGGCTATGTTGAAGGGAAAAATATCGAGATTGATTTGCAAAATGCACAGGGAGAACAACGAAACCTAAAAACGATTTCCCAGCAACTAGCAGAATCTAGTGATGTCGTTCTAGCCATCGCAACGCCTTCTGCTCAGAGCTTGGCCAATACAACACAAACGACGCCTGTTATCTTTTCAGCGGTAACAGATCCTGTCAGTGCCAAGTTGGTTGAGTCAAGAGAACATCCTGGAGGCAATGTAACTGGGACAAGCGACCAGTCATCAGATGCCATTTCAACCCAAATCAATTTGATAAAGAAAGTGTTGCCCAAGGCTAAAACTATTGGAATTCTCTATACTCAGAGTGAGCCCAATTCAGTTGTCCAAAAGGATGAAGCTAAGCGACTTCTGGAAGAAAAAGGCTTTACCGTTGTTGAAAAAACAATCTTGGACAGTAACAACGTCAAGGCTGCAGCAGAGAGCTTGATGGCAGAGGTGGATATGGTTTTTGTGCCAACGGATAATATCATTTCGTCAACCATGGAAACAGTCAAGCAGGTTTCTATTAAACACAAGGTTCCAGTATTCGGTGGTTCAACAGAAATGATTGCTGTTGGTGGCTTGTATAACTACGGTACCAATTATGAAGAATTGGGGCGTCAGACAGCACGCATGTTGATTCGTGTCTTAAAAGGTGAGAAGCCAGAAAATATAGCAGTTGAGTTGCCTGAAAAACTGGAATTGCATACCAATCAAGAAATGGCAGAAGTATTGGGAATTGATATTAGTAAGTTAGAAGGCAAGGAATAGGGAGGTTTAAGATGAATTTTGTGTTATCTAGTTTATCAGAAGGTTTGTTGTGGTCGATTATGGCGATTGGGGTCTACTTGACTTTCCGTATTTTGGATATTGCGGATATGACTGCTGAAGGTGCCTTTCCACTGGGGGCAGCTGTCGTTGTATCACAGATACAGGCAGGTATAAATCCTTGGATTGCGACCTTACTGGCTTTGCTGGCAGGTATGGTAGCAGGTCTTGTATCAGGAATGCTCCACACCAAGATGAAAATTCCTGCTCTCTTGACAGGGATTGTGACCTTGACAGGGCTTTATTCAATCAATATTAAAATCATGGGTAGCGTGCCCAATCTTTCCTTGGGAGATTCTTCAACTGTTTTTAAACAATTGGCAATCTTAGGGCTGTCAAATGAAGAAGCTGTTTTCTCACTTAGTTTGGCCTGTCTCTTACTTGTTTGTTTGGTCTTGACTCTTTTGATGAAAACAGAGATTGGCTTGGTCTTGCGTTCGACTGGGGACAATATTCCGATGAGTGAGGCCAATGGGGTCAATGTAGACACCATGAAGATTGTTGGTTACATGATTTCAAACGGCTTGATTGCCCTATGTGGTTCCTTGTTTGCCCAAAATGATGGATTTTCAGATGTGACTTCTGGGACAGGAACTATCGTTGTTGGTTTGAGTGCAGTGATTATTGCGGAAGTCTTGATTCACGACTTGACCATTGGAGGCCGCTTATTATCCATCGGAATCGGTGCTATTGTTTACCGTTTGATTATTTTAAATATCTATGAAATTCCAAATCTAGATCAAAACCTGGTTCGTCTCTTTAATGCAATCTTGTTAGCCTTAGTTTTATTTGCGCCAGAATTGCAAAAGAGATTAAAGATTCGTGGTCTAAAATTGAGAAATGAATAGGAGGAGAAAGTTATGGCAAGTTTGTTAACACTTGAAAATATTCACAAAACATTTGAAGCAGGGACGGTCAATGAGAACCATGTCCTCAAAGGATTAGATTTAGAGGTTGAAGAGGGAGATTTTATCTCTGTGATTGGTGGAAATGGAGCAGGGAAATCCACTTTGATGAATATCTTGGCTGGCAATCTATCGGTGGATGAAGGGGACCTTTTATTGACAGGTAAATCCATTAAAAATCTGAGTGTAAGAAAGAGAGCCAAGGATATCGCCCGTGTTTTTCAAGATCCTAAGATGGGAACAGCTTCTCGTTTAACGATTGAGGAGAATATGGCCATTGCCTTGAGACGTGGTCAGAAAAGAGGGCTTGGCTGGGGCGTGAAGGAGAAAGATAGAATCCAGTTCCAAGAGGCCTTGAAAGAGCTGAATATTGGCCTTGAAAACCGCTTGAAAGTAGATACTCAATATCTCTCAGGAGGACAAAGACAGGCCTTGACCTTAGTCATGGCAGCTCTGGTGAAACCCAAACTTTTGCTTTTGGATGAACATACTGCGGCACTTGATCCAAAAACCAGTCAAATGGTGATGGACTTGACGCAAAAGATTGTGGAACACCATCAGTTGACGACTTTGATGATTACCCACGATATGAACCATGCGATTGAGTACGGTAATCGTCTCATTATGCTCTATCAAGGCAAGATAGTGGTGGATGTCAAGGGAGAGGAGAAAAAGCATCTGACAGTTGAAGATCTCATGCATCTCTTCCAGAAAAATAGTGGCCAAAGTCTAGTCAGTGATGAATTGGTTTTGGGATAAATAAAAACACCACACTTTGTAAGACAAAAGGTGTGGTTGTATTTTATCTCTTAGACCAAGTTCTCTTCATAAAGAGAAGTAGGATTGGGTATATCTCCAAGCGCCCTGCAATCATTGCAAAGGAGAGGAGAATTTTTGAGATAGGACTAAAGATTGAGAAACTAGAAGTGGTTCCTAGAATAGGCCCGATGTTATTGAAACAGCTAAAGACAGCGCTGGTAACGACCAGGAAATCATTGCTATCTAGGCTGACAATAAAGATAAGCGCTAGCAAAATCATAGCATAGATGACAAAGTACTTGAGAATCTTATGTTGGGTATCTTTATCAATCACTGTTTTATTCACATGGAGGGTCAAAACACGGTGGGGCGATAGGATTGACAAAATCTGATTTTTAGCAATTTTTGAAAGGATGAGGCCTCGAATAACCTTGAGTCCACCTGCGGTTGAACCAGCAGAACCACCGATTCCCATGAGGAAGAGAAGGATAAATTGGGAGAAGAGGGGCCAGTTGGTAATGTCTCCGTAACCAAAACCAGTCGTTGTAATGATATTGGAAACTTGGAAGAAGGCCATTTCAAAGCTCTTAGAAAATCCTGGGTAGAGATAGAGGGTATTGAGGCTAATCAAGCCTGTAGAAACTAGCACGATGATCAAGTAAGCACGAAGTTCTTCATCTCCAAAGAAGGCCTTGACGCGACGGAGCATAAGGTAGTAGTAGAGATTGAAATTTACCCCAAAAACCAAAACTCCGATACTAACCAGATAGGTAATCAGTGAGCTGCCATAGTGGGCAATCCCGTCGTTATAGACGGTAAAGCCTCCTGTACCTGCTGTCCCCATAGCGATGACAAAACTATCAAATAGGGGCATGCCAGCCAGATAATAGATGATGACAAAGAGTGAAAAGAGAGCTAGATAAAGGAGATAGAGAATTTGGGCAGTGTTTTTGAGTTTGGATACAACCTTACCAAAGACGGGACCAGGAACCTCAGCCTTCATCACTTCTAGGTGGCTATTCTTGGCATTATCCATAATAGCAAGTGCAAAAACAAGCACTCCCATCCCTCCGATCAAGTGGGTAAAACTTCGCCAGAAGAGGAGGGAACGGCTGAGGACCGAAACGTCGTTCAGAATAGTTGCTCCAGTAGTTGTAAAGCCAGAGCTGATTTCAAAAAAGGCATCGATAACGCTGGGAATTTGCTTAGCAAAAACAAAGGGGAGACCACCAAAGAAAGACCAGAGGATCCAACAGAGGGCAACAATCAAGACTCCCTCCTTGGCATAAATCCGTTGATTTTTGGGCTTTTGTAAAATTCCTGAACCGCCTAGTAATACGAGAATCCCTATTGTTGAAAAGAGGGCCGTAAAGACTTGGCTCGATTCACGGTAATAGACAGCGACAGACACAGGAACCAAAAGAAGAACAGCTTCAATCAAAAGTAATTTTGAAAGGAGGTAACGAATCATACTTTTATTCATTTCTTACCTCGCGATCAAGTCATAAATCTTGGTGATGTTTGGCAACAGGGTTGTTACTAGGAGCTTGTCTCCAACTTCCAGCATATCCTCCCCAGTAGGGAAAATAGTCTTGCCTTTTCGAATGATAGCTGCAATAAGAACCCCTTTTTTCAATTTCAGTTGAGAAAGAGGTTTGGCAGTCATCTTATTAGCTTCCTTGATATGGAATTGCAGGGTTTCGATTTGGCCATTTGCTAGATGGTGCATGGCTTGAAGGTCTGAATACTGGGCATTAACTCGACCACGAATGAAGTGCATAATCGTATCTACAGCGATGCTTTTAGGTGTGATGATACTTGAAAAATCAGGCGCATTGATAATCTCGAGGAGACTGGTACGATTGACCTTAGTAATATTTTTCTGTACACCTACCCTGTCAAGGAACATAGAGGTAATCAGATTTTCCTCATCGACTCCTGTTAGAGTCGCAACGGCATCATAGTTTTGAGCACTTTCTTCCAGCAGGATATCTTTTGCGGTACCATCTCCTTGAACGATGTAGAGATTTGGGAATTTCTCGCTAAAGAAGCTAGCGATTTCAGGATTGATTTCAATAACCTTGGTATCGATACGACTGTCTTTGAGGATACCTAGTAGATAATAGGCAATTCTACCAGCTCCAACAATAAGAAGACTCTTCACGGCACGAGATTTAAAATAATTATGGAAGAGCATCATATCAACACGGTTACCAGTGACAAAGATTCTATCTTTATCCTGTATGGTCATGTCACC
The DNA here is from genome assembly GCF_916700555.1 of Streptococcus sp. Marseille-Q5112. Classification (GTDB taxonomy): domain Bacteria; phylum Bacillota; class Bacilli; order Lactobacillales; family Streptococcaceae; genus Streptococcus; species Streptococcus symci. The sequence continues at coordinate 54,631 of NZ_CAKAKP010000005.1, read as the reverse complement.
ACTTGGGATGATAATTTGATGATCTCTTTCGATCGCACAGACAATGACATTGCCAAATTTTTTCCGAAAATCAGAAATGGGCATTTGGCAAAGACCACTGGAGGATTTAACAGTGAATTCCATCAAGCTGACCCGTCCACCAAAGAAACGTTCGACAGAGAGGGCGTTGGGGAAGTCAATGATATTCGCGATAGCGCGGGCAGCCAAGAGCTCAGGATTAACGATAAGAGAAAAACCGAGAATATTCTTTTCCTTGAAATAAGAGTTAGAATATTCAGGGTTCCGCACCCGAACGATGGTCTCTTTAGCTCCCATTTTTTTGGCTAGAACGGCTGCAATCATGTTCACTTCATCGTATTCAGTCAGGGCGATAAAGATATCACAATCTTGGACACTGGCTTGCTCAAGGATGGTAAAATCAGCCCCGTTACCAAGGATACCCATGATATCAAAGCGATTAACAATATGATTGAGGACGGCTTCGTTTTGTTCAATCAGTAAAACATCGTGCTTTTCTGCAACCAAGGAGCGACAGAGGGCAGAACCAACTTTTCCCCCTCCGACAAGGATAATTTTCATAATAAAACCTACTTCTTCATTATGTAACTATCATACCTTTTTTCAAGAAAAAATGCACCTACTAGCTAATCAGCAGAGTTTTTAGTAGGAAATTTGCTATAAGGTAAAACTATACCCTATACCTGTTAAATCTGGTCATTAAGTACCTTTGCACCATTCCTCTGGCTATTATTTTTTTGATGACAACCCACCCTAGTCAGTTTGCTTCCAGTTTAAATCAAATTGGTGTGCCTTACAAGATTGCCTATTCAGTCAGCCTGACCTTGCGTTATATTCCAGATTTACAGGAAGAATTCTTTACTATCAAGATGTCTCAGGAAGCGCGTGGGATGGAATTATCCAAGAAAGCTTCTCTTATGCAACGAATCAAAGGCAATCTGCGCATTATCACTCCCTTGATTTTTAGCTCTCTAGAACGCATTGATACCATCGCGACCGCTATGGAGCTTCGCCGCTTTGGAAAAGAGAAAAAACGCACTTGGTATAGTTACCAGGCCTTGAAAAAAGGAGACTATCTTACCTTGCTCTTGGCAGCCTCGTTTTTAGTAGCTAGTTTACTACTTATCTTGCAAAATCACGGACGATTTTACAACCCTTGGAAATAGCTTGAAAAAATTGAAAAAATCAAGTCGTTTCTATTGACAATGATTCTGAAAGTGTTATACTAAGAAAGTAGTTTCGCTGATTTACTTCAAACCTGTTGTGAGGTAAGTTAACGATGCCTTAACCACGCTGTTTGCTGAGCTTGACTCCGGGCAGTGTGGCTATTTTTTTGCAATGGTGAAAGGAAGCAAGTCATGACAAATCACATTGTATTATTTGAGCCACAAATTCCACAAAATACAGGCAATATCGCGCGTACTTGCGCTGCAACCAATTCTCCCCTCCATATCATCAAGCCTATGGGCTTTCCTATTGACGACCGCAAGATGAAGCGAGCTGGATTGGATTATTGGGATAAACTAGAGATTTATTTTTACGAGAGTTTGGAGGATTTCATGTCTCAGATGAAGGGCAAACTCTATCTGATTTCGAAATTCGCGGAAAAAGTCTATTCTGATGTGGATTTATCGACTGACGAGGACCATTATTTTCTCTTTGGACGTGAAGACAAGGGCTTGCCTGAGGACTTTATGCGCGAACATCCTGAAAAGGCTCTCCGTATTCCTATGAATGATGAACACGTCCGCAGCCTCAATGTGTCTAATACCGTCTGCATGATTGTCTATGAGGCTCTTCGCCAGCAGAACTTTGCAGGTCTTGAGCTCGTTCATACCTATGAAGTGGATAAATTGAAATAAAAAATGAAAATGAAAATGAACAAAATGCTTGCGCTTGCAAGCGTTTTTTGTTATGATAAAAGAGTCTTCAGGGCAGGGTGAAATTCCCGACCGGCGGTAAATTTGACGATCTATTTTAGCTTTCTCGTCGTTGTCTTGTCTCGATATACTTTAAGTATTATCTTCGACTGCGACGCCTAGATAAATCTAAAATATCTTAGCCAAATAAGTCCGCGAGCGCAAGCTGATGTGGTGAGATTCCACAACCGACAGTATAGTCTGGATGGGAGAAGACGAAAGAATAGCTTTGTCTGTTCTGATAGATTTATAGCTAGATTGTAACCGCTTGCTTTTGTTTTCTTTAATAGAGTGAGAGGGGACTTTTGGGATATAAAAAGTGAGAATAGATAGAGGAGTCCTTTCTAACTTCTTCTGATTTTATAGAAAATTGGAGGAACCTGTTATGACAAACACACGTCGACTTTCGACCATTGCGATTTTATCAGCCATCTCATTTGTGCTGATGTACTTTGACTTTCCGCTATTGCCAGCGGCATCCTTCCTCAAGATCGAATTTAGTATCTTGCCAGTCCTTGTGGGTCTGGTGGTCATGGATTTGCCTGCTGCTCTAGGAGTTCTCTTGCTTCGCTCACTCTTGAAATTGCTTCTTAACAGCCAGGGAGTGAATACTTACATTGGTTTGCCAATGAATATCGTAGCTTTGGGAGTTTTTGTCATCGTCTTTGCTTTGATTTGGAAAAAGGAACGGACAACCCTTCGTTTCCTACTAGGCTCTCTAGCTGGAACTATTGGTTTAACCGTGGCTATGTTAGTTCTCAACTATGTTTATGCTGTTCCTTTGTACGCTAAGTTTGCTAACTTTGATATTGGAAAAATTTTGGGACTTTCCAACTACCTAATGACTATGGTGTTGCCTTTTAACTTGATTGAGGGTGTCATCTTTTCCGTTTCATTCTGGTTGTTGTATGTTCTCTTGAAACCAACCTTAAAACATTATGAAAGATAAACAAACATTTTTAATGAAGGGCAGTTTTGCCCTTTTACTTTTCGTTATTCTTGGCTATATGGTCAAATTTTACCCTGAAACGCTGGTCGGTTTTGACCAACCGATACAGACTGCTGTTCGCGGAGACTTGCCAGATTACTTGACTATTCTTTTCAGGGCCATCACACGCTTGATTGATATTCCAGTGATTATCACTTGGGTTGTCATTACAGCTTTTGTTTTTTATCGTAAGCGGTGGAAGATAGAAAGTTTCTTCATGCTGGGAAATCTGGCTTTGACAGCTCTTTTAATCGTTACCTTTAAAAATATCTACCAGCGCCCACGACCAGCTATTTTACACTTGGTTGAGGAGAAGGGATTTTCCTTTCCAAGCGGCCATTCTCTGGCTGTGACGCTGATGGTAGGGACTTTGATTGTTATTCTTAGTCAGCGGATTAAAGATTCGGTCTGGAGAAAAATCGTACAAATCGTCCTTGGCCTCTACCTAGTCAGTGTGTTGGTATCAAGGGTCTATCTGGGAGTTCATTATCCATCAGATGTACTTGCCAGTCTCTGTGTCGGCTTGGGAGTCTTGTTTATCGAGTTTCCCTTTTATGATAAGCTCCGCTTCCAATGGCGATTTAAAGGTAAGCAGAAGTGAGTATCAAATTCCTTTGAGGAGAAAGAAATGAAAGTCAATATAGCAGATCTTCATCCGACTCAACTATACTTATCAGAAAAGAAGTTGCAAGATATTCAGATGCTTTACCAGTCGGCAGAAACAATCCAAGTCGATCCAATCAGTATTCTTGACTTTGGAAATTGCTTGTTGATTACAGATGGGCATCACAGGGCTTATCAGGCTTTATTGGCAGGTCGGGATACGATTTCTGCTGAGTGGGATAGAGATGGTGGTGATGAACTATATCATCTCTATGCGCAAGCCTGCGAAGAAAGAAAAATCTACTCTGTTCTGGATTTAAAAAATCATACCTTAGCTCAAGATGAGTATGAAGCAAAATGGTATAACTGGTGTGATGGTTTTAATCAAGCAGCAACTCTCTTGTTGAAAAGGAAAGCAGATGAAACAGGCCCTACAAATAGGTAGTGCATTGTGTCTTGTTCCTTTTTATACTGAAATTAGTCTAATCTAACTTGTTTTTTAACTAAAAATCTGATAAACTAAGTAGTAATTGAATAGAAATCTGCAAGACTAGTAACTCAAGGGAAGTATATCAGGGAGGAGAGCCGTGACTGCAAGCTCTCTATATGAAAGCTGGGTGAATTCACTTGCGCATGGATTTAGAAATGAAGGTCTGACTTGTCAGATGAAAACGGATGGTACCGCGTGTCAACGCTCCGAGTGGAGTTTTTGGCATGTGGTTTTCTTTTTATCTACGAGAGACTGATGGAGGAATTATGTCAACTATTGAAGAACAATTAAAAGCGCTTCGTGAAGAAACGCTGGCTAGCTTGAAGCAGATTTCTGCTGAAAATGAAAAAGAGATGCAAGATTTACGTGTTTCTGTCCTTGGTAAAAAGGGTTCGCTCACTGAAATCCTCAAAGGGATGAAAGATGTTTCTGCTGAGATGCGTCCAATCATAGGGAAACACGTCAATGAAGCTCGTGATGTCTTGACAGCAGCCTTTGAAGAAACAGCTAAGCTCTTGGAAGAAAAGAAAGTTGCGGCTCAACTGGCTAGCGAGAGTATCGATGTGACGCTTCCAGGTCGTCCAGTAGCGACTGGTCACCGTCACGTTTTGACACAAACCAGTGAAGAAATCGAAGATATTTTCATTGGAATGGGTTACCAAGTCGTGGATGGTTTTGAAGTAGAGCAAGACTACTATAACTTTGAACGTATGAACCTTCCAAAAGATCATCCAGCCCGTGATATGCAGGATACTTTCTATATCACTGAAGAAATCTTGCTCCGTACTCATACGTCTCCAGTGCAGGCGCGTGCTATGGATGCCCATGATTTCTCTAAAGGTCCTTTGAAGATGATCTCACCAGGGCGTGTGTTCCGTCGTGACACAGACGATGCGACCCACAGTCACCAGTTCCACCAAATTGAAGGCTTGGTTGTTGGGAAAAATATCTCTATGGCAGACCTTCAAGGAACCCTTCAGTTGATTGTGCAAAAAATGTTCGGTGAAGAGCGTCAGATCCGTCTGCGTCCATCTTACTTCCCATTCACAGAGCCGTCTGTTGAGGTGGATGTTTCTTGCTTCAAGTGTGGTGGAGAAGGCTGTAACGTATGTAAGAAAACTGGTTGGATTGAAATCATGGGAGCCGGTATGGTTCATCCACGTGTCCTTGAAATGAGTGGTATCGATGCGACTGTTTACTCTGGATTTGCCTTTGGTCTTGGTCAAGAGCGTGTAGCTATGCTTCGTTACGGAATCAACGATATCCGTGGATTCTACCAAGGAGATGTCCGCTTCTCAGAACAGTTTAAATAGTGATTAGAAAAGTAGAAAAGGCAGATGTTGGGGTGTTGGCTAAAATTGCCAAACAAACCTTTCGTGAAACATTTGCGCATGATAATACGGAAAAGCAGTTACAGGAATACTTTGAAGAGGCTTATAGTCTGAGAGTTTTGTCAACTGAGTTGGAAAATCCTGACTCCGAAACCTATTTCATTATGCACGAAGAGGAGATAGCTGGTTTTCTTAAAGTCAACTGGGGAAGTGCTCAAACTGAGAGAGAATTAGAGGACGCTTTTGAAATTCAACGCCTCTATGTGCTACAAAGATACCAAGGATTTGGACTAGGTAAGCAACTGTTTGAATTTGCTCTTGAACTTGCTACAAAAAATAATTTTTTCTGGGCTTGGTTAGGTGTTTGGGAGCATAATACAAAAGCTCAAGCGTTTTATAATCGATATGGTTTTGAAAAATTTAGCCAACATCATTTTATGGTTGGTCAAAAAGTAGATACGGATTGGTTACTGAGAAAGAAATTAAGGTAAGAAGATGATTCTTCTATTGAAATGATAGGAAAGGAAAAGAACTAGAGTGGCAACTGTCATTCTGGAGAACTAAATTATGCTTGTATCTTATAAATGGTTAAAAGAATTGGTGGACATTGATGTTCCATCACAAGAGTTGGCTGAAAAAATGTCAACTACAGGGATCGAGGTAGAAGGTGTCGAATCACCTGCTGCTGGTCTCTCAAAAATTGTCGTCGGTGAGGTCTTATCTTGCGAAGATGTGCCAGAAACTCACCTCCATGTTTGTCAGGTTAACGTTGGCGAAGAAGAAGCACGTCAAATCGTTTGTGGTGCTCCGAATGTGCGTGCTGGTATCAAGGTTATGGTGGCTCTTCCAGGTGCTCGCATCGCTGACAACTACAAAATCAAAAAAGGAAAAATCCGTGGCTTGGAGTCACTTGGGATGATCTGTTCACTTGGTGAATTGGGAATTTCTGACTCAGTTGTGCCTAAGGAATTCACAGATGGCATCCAAATCTTGCCAGAAAATGCCGTTCCTGGGGATGAAGTCTTCTCATACCTAGACTTGGATGATGAAATCATCGAACTGTCTATCACACCAAACCGTGCGGACGCTCTTTCTATGCGTGGAGTAGCTCACGAAGTTGCAGCCATCTATGACAAGGCGGTCAACTTTAAAGAATTTACTCTTTCAGAAACTGACCAAGCTGCAGCAGATGCTCTTTCTGTGGGCATTGAGACAGACAAAGCGCCTTACTATGCAGCTCGTATCTTGGACAATGTTACTATCGCACCAAGTCCACAATGGTTGCAAAACCTTCTTATGAATGAAGGTATTCGTCCTATTAACAACGTGGTGGACGTGACAAACTACATCCTGCTCTACTTTGGTCAACCAATGCATGCTTTTGACTTGGATACCTTTGAAGGGACTGACATCCGTGTGCGTGAAGCGCGTGCTGGTGAAAAATTAGTGACCTTAGACGGTGAAGAACGTGACTTGGAAACAAATGACCTAGTCATCACTGTCGCAGACAAGCCAGTAGCCCTTGCAGGTGTTATGGGTGGTCAAGCAACAGAAATCTCTGAAAGATCTAGTCGTGTCGTCCTTGAAGCTGCTGTTTTCAATGGCAAATCTATCCGTAAGACCAGCGGTCGCCTTAACCTTCGTTCTGAGTCATCTTCTCGCTTTGAAAAAGGGATTAATGTGGCAACTGTTAACGAAGCCCTTGATGCGGCGGCTAGCATGATTGCAGAACTTGCAGGTGCGACGGTGCGCAAAGGCATCGTTTCAGCGGGTGAACTTGATACCTCTGATGTGGAAGTTTCTTCAACTCTTGCTGATGTTAACCGTGTCCTCGGAACTGAGCTTTCATATGCTGATGTAGAAGACGTCTTCCGTCGTCTTGGCTTTGGTCTTTCCGGAAATGCAGACAGCTTTACAGTCAGCGTCCCACGTCGTCGTTGGGATATCATAATCGAAGCGGACCTCTTTGAAGAAATCGCTCGTATCTATGGTTATGACCGCTTGCCAACTAGTCTACCAAAAGACGATGGGACAGCTGGTGAATTGACTGCGACGCAAAAACTTCGTCGCCAAGTTCGTACCATTGCTGAAGGGGCAGGTTTGACAGAAATCATCACCTACGCTCTAACAACTCCTGAAAAAGCAGTCGAGTTTACGGCTCAACCAAGTAATCTTACTGAACTTATGTGGCCAATGACAGTAGATCGTTCTGTCCTCCGTCAAAATATGATTTCTGGTATCCTAGATACAGTTGCCTACAATGTGGCTCGTAAGAATAAAAACTTGGCCCTTTACGAGATTGGAAAAGTCTTTGAACAAACAGGTAATCCAAAAGAAGAACTTCCAAATGAAATCAACAGCTTTGCTTTTGCCTTGACAGGCTTGGTTGCTGAAAAAGATTTCCAAACAGCAGCAGTTCCAGTTGATTTCTTCTATGCTAAGGGAATCCTTGAAGCGCTATTTTCTCGTTTGGGACTCCAAGTAACCTATACGGCAACATCTGGAATCGCTAGCCTTCACCCAGGTCGTACAGCTATGATTTCACTCGGTGACCAAGTTCTTGGTTTCCTTGGCCAAGTGCATCCAGTCACTGCTAAGGCTTACGATATTCCAGAAACGTATGTGGCTGAGCTCAACCTTTCAGCCATCGAAGCTGTGCTTCAACCAGCTGCTCCATTTGTGGAAATCACGAAATTCCCAGCAGTTAGCCGTGACGTTGCCCTCCTTCTCAAGGCAGAAGTGACTCACCAAGAAGTTGTGGACGCTATCCAAGCTGCCGGCGTGAAACGTTTGACAGATATCAAACTCTTTGACGTCTTCTCAGGCGAAAAATTGGGACTTGGTATGAAGTCAATGGCTTATAGCTTGACTTTCCAAAATCCAGAAGACAGCTTAACGGACGAAGAAGTCGCACGCTATATGGAAAAAATCCAAGCGTCTCTCGAAGAAAAAGTCAATGCAGAAGTGCGTTAAAGTATCAATCCATCCTTCGGGGTGGATTTTTGCTTTTCAAATAACAATTCAGGATCAAAAATAGACAGTTGAGGAACAGAAGAGATAAATTAGAATTTAGCACTGTATAATGTACTCATAACTCAAAGTACCCCAAGATTTTTTACTAAAATGAGGATGATAAAAATGGACAGAAATCATTGTAAAGGCTATCAAAAAGGAGTATAATGAGTGCAAGACATTTCGGAGGTGAAAGATGCTAGAAGTAAGAAGTCTAGAGAAAAGTTTTGGACCCAAGCAAGTTTTGTTTGGTATTGACTTTCAAGCGCGACCAGGTCGTATTTTGGGACTAGTCGGAAAAAATGGTGCTGGGAAGACAACGATTTTCCATAGTATTTTGAAGTTTTTAGAATATCAAGGAGAAATCAGTCTAGATGGTCAGGATATTCGTCAGGAGACCTACGCTCGGATTGGCTATCTACCTGAAGAACGCAGTCTCATGCCTAAATTGACAGTCCTTGAACAAGTTCGCTACTTGGCGACTCTAAAGGGCATGGATGCCAAAGAAATCAAGGAAAAACTCCCTCAATGGATGAAGAGGTTGGAAGTGAAAGGGAAGCTGACTGATAAAATCAAGAGTCTGTCAAAAGGAAATCAGCAGAAGATTCAGCTCATTATTACTCTGATTCATGAACCAGACTTGATTATCTTGGATGAGCCTTTCAGTGGCTTGGACCCAGTCAATACAGAATTGCTCAAGCAAGTCATTTTTCAAGAAAAAGAACGTGGGGCAACCATTATCTTTTCTGACCATGTCATGACCAATGTTGAGGAACTTTGTGACGATATTCTGATGATTCGAGATGGCCGTGTGGTCTTGCATGGGCCGGTTCAGGATGTCCGCAATCAATACGGGAAAACGCGTCTCTTTGTTTCAAGTGAACGAAGCAAGGAAGAATTGGAAAACCTTCCTCATGTCAAACAGGTGAGCTTGACCAAACAAGGCAGTTGGAAATTAATCCTAGATGATGAGAGTGCTGGAAGAGAACTCTTCCCAATCTTGACTCAGGGGCAATATATCGCAACCTTTGACCAACAAGCACCAACAATCGATGAAATCTTTAAACTAGAATCAGGGGTGGAAGTATGAGCAATATGTGGGTTGTAATCAAGGAAACCTATCTTCGACATGTCAAATCGTGGAGTTTCTTCTTTATGGTGATTTCGCCGTTCCTCTTTTTAGCCTTATCTGTAGGAATCGGCTATCTCCAAGGGTCTTCTATGGCCAAGAATAGTAAGATAGCAGTAGTAACAACTGTGCCATCTGTGGAAGATGGGCTCAAGGGTAGCAATGGTCTCAATTTTGATTATCAGGATGAAGCCAGTGCCCAAGCTGCTATCAAAGATGAGAAAATCAAGGGTTACTTAACCATTGACCAAGAGGACAGCGTCCTCAAGGCCGTCTATCATGGTGAAACTTCTCTTGAAGCAGGCATCAAGCTAGCAGTAACCAATAAGCTCAACGAACTGCAATACCAACTCAATCGTTCGGCAGCAAATTTGTCACAAGAACAGGAAAAACGCTTGGAACAGACAGTTAACTTTACGGAGAAAATTGATGAATCCAAGGAAAATAAAAAAATGATTCAAACCTTTGCGGCCGCAGGGCTTGGTTTCTTCCTTTATATGATTTTGATTACCTATGCTAGTGTCACTGCTCAGGAAGTGGCTAGCGAGAAAGGAACCAAAATTATGGAGGTGGTCTTCTCTAGTATCCGAGCTAGTCATTATTTCTACGCTCGCATGCTGGCTCTGCTTCTTGTGATTTTGACCCATATTGGCATTTACGTCGTAGGTGGACTTGCTGCCATTCTTCTCTTTAAAGACCTACCAATCTTGGCACAATCTGGTATTTTAAACCATATAGGAGAAGCTTTCTCGCTCAACACCTTATTGTTTGTCTTGGTTAGCCTCTTTATGTACGTTGTTTTAGCAGCCTTCCTAGGATCTATGGTTTCTCGCCCTGAGGACTCAGGAAAAGCCTTGTCGCCTTTGATGATTTTGATTATAGGTGGTTTTTTTGGAGTGACAGCTCTAGGTGCAGCTGGTGACAATCTCATCTTGAAGATTGGTTCATATATTCCCTTTATTTCGACTTTCTTCATGCCATTTAGAGCTATTAATGGCTATGCAGGGGGAGTAGAAGCATGGATTTCACTTGCTATTACAGTGATTTTTGCAGTGGTAGCAACAGGATTTATCGGACGCATGTATGCCAGCCTAGTCCTTCAAACGGATGATTTAGGGATTTGGAAAACCTTTAAACGTGCCTTATCTTATAAATAGAAGAGCCTCGCGAAAGCGAGGTTTTTTAGAGATAAAAAGAGTGGAATTCAGAAAAATATTTTTCATATCTATTGACTTTTAGGGGTGAAATTTGGTATTATAGTAGGCGGTATTGTTTACCCCATTTGAAAGGCCCCGGAACCTTCCAAATACTTTTCGATGGGAAGGAACACCCATCACCGTAAACAAAAATCGAACTATATATAGGAGAAATCATGAACAAAACAACATTTATGGCTAAACCAGGCCAAGTTGAACGTAAATGGTACGTAGTTGACGCAACTGATGTACCACTTGGACGTCTTTCTGCAGTAGTTGCTAGCGTACTTCGCGGAAAAAACAAACCAACATTTACACCACACACTGATACAGGTGACTTTGTGATTGTTATCAATGCTGAAAAAGTTAAATTGACTGGTAAAAAAGCAACTGATAAAATCTACTACACTCACTCAAACCACCCAGGTGGATTGAAACAAATCTCTGCAGGTGAACTTCGTTCTAAAAATGCAGTACGCTTGATTGAGAAATCAGTTAAAGGTATGCTTCCACACAATACTCTTGGACGCGCTCAAGGTATGAAGTTGAAAGTATTTGTTGGAGCTGAGCACACTCACGCTGCACAACAACCAGAAGTTCTTGACATTTCAGGACTTATCTAAGGAAAGGAACAATAAAGTATGTCACAAGCACAATATACAGGTACTGGACGTCGTAAAAACGCTGTTGCACGCGTTCGCCTTGTTCCAGGAACTGGTAAAATCACTGTTAACAAAAAAGATGTTGAAGAGTACATCCCACACGCTGACCTTCGTCTTGTAATCAACCAACCATTCGCAGTTACTTCAACTGTAGGTTCATACGACGTTTTCGTTAACGTTGTAGGTGGTGGATACGCAGGTCAATCAGGAGCTATCCGTCACGGTATCGCTCGTGCCCTTCTTCAAGTAGACCCAGACTTCCGCGATTCATTGAAACGCGCAGGACTTCTTACACGTGACTCACGTAAAGTTGAACGTAAGAAACCAGGTCTTAAGAAAGCTCGTAAAGCATCACAATTCTCAAAACGTTAATCAATACGATTATATCAACGTTTCAAAGCACTTTGCAAAGATTTTGCAAAGTGCTTTTTTGTCGATTTTTGAGCTCGATTAGCTTTGTGATAACCTTCTGATAACCTCTTCTAAATTTTAAAAATCATGACTCTATTTTGCTTTATTGAGATAATCTGCAAATTTGTCAATAGAGTTTTTCTCACCAGTTTTTGTAGTGTGAGTATAGACATCTAATGTCATCTGACTGCTTGCGTGTCCGAGTCGTTTTGATGTATTAGAAGGGTCGATTCCAATTTCAGACATAAGTGTTGCATGTGTATGTCTGAACCCATGTGGGCTAATTGGTTTTAATTTATGCTTTTTAATAATTCGATTCAGTACATTGTTAATGTAATCAGCATGCAGGGGTTCAATTTTGTCATTGCTTGATATGTAAGAGAACATATATTCGTTACTAATATTCAGCTTTGTAAGAGGTAATTGAGATTGTTCTTTTAGATAGAAATTTCTCCATTGCTTAATAATATCGATTGTCTCATCATCAAGATAGATTGTGCGAACTGAAGATTCATTCTTTGTGCTCTTTTCAATCGCTTTACCGTCAATTCTTCCTAGACTTTTGTTTATGTTTAAGAGATTGCTATCAAAGTCAATATCAGCCCATTTTAAAGCGTATAACTCCCCTTTTCGTAGTCCACTAAATGCCAGCAGTCTAAATAAAGCAAAATGTTTAAATGGCTCAGTTTCTTTCACTATATCAAGGAAATGATGTAATTCCTCCAGAGACCAAAAATTATCTGATCTTGTCTTTTTGATTTTAGGCATGATAACATTCTTCATTGGATTTCGATCAATGTAGTTCATATTGATTGCAAAATCAAAAATTTTTGAGGTATAGGATTTTATCTGTTTGATATTTTTGAAAGTCTGAGATTTTTGTGTAATAAAGTTTTGACAGTCTAAAGGACTGATTTGGTCAATAAATTTATCTCCAAATATTGGTAGAATGTGTATTCGATAGATATTCTTAGTTTGGGAAGAAGTTGTTTCTTCAACGGTACCAACATAGGCCTTAAACCATTCTTGATAAAGTTCTTTATAAGTGACTTTGGGGTTAGGTTTGTCGGTATTTACTGTGGGGGCCACGACACCAGCTTCTAAACGAGCTTCGTACAATTTTGCCTCTTTTTTGGTTTTGAATCCTCTCTTTAAGTGCCTTTTTTTCTTTCCATAAGCATCTAAGCCAATGTAAAAGCTGACATAGTAAAGAATTCCTTTTTTTGTTTTGTATTTGTGTATAGACATTTTTTCTCCGTATCTAAGTTTTCGGAGCTTATGTAATTGAGAAATGAGTGTCTATCTATTTTTTCTATCTTCTTGTCGGATAGCGTATTCGTCTGTTTTAATCCAGCTCTGCCAAACTTTAGAGTCTTTATTTTGGTGATTCATATAGTCTATAAACTCTGACATAAAATGTTTATTTTTCTCAGCTAGGTATTCTGAAAAAAGGTGACGAAATTCATCTGAAAAAGTATCATCAAGTGGCAGTGTTAATGACCTTTCACCAAATTCGATACTTTTCTTTAACTTCTCCATATCGCTTTTAAAAGGTGTTACAGAACCAATTTTAGATGTTTTAAAACTATCTGTAACAATTTTAAGATTTGATGGAGCGTGTGGGTTGCTATCAAGTCCCATAATGTAAGCGACGGAAACATTAAAGTATTTTGCTAATTTTTCCGCATTATCTTTTTTAGGTTTGCGGATTCCCTGATTGTATCCAGAAAGTGTAGGATAGGCTATATTTGTAGCTTCGCTAATTTCTGTCAATTTTTTTCCGCTATTTTCTATCAGTTTAGTAATATGATTCGTCATAAGAACCTCCTTTTTATCATTATAACACATTTTATTCTTTTTGAATAAAAAAGCTTGACAAAAATTCAAAAAGGATATATAATTCAAAATGAATAACAAATTAAATGGTTTCGGAGCTTATTTAATTTAGAAATGAGGTGTGAATTTATGTCGGAAACTACTTTAGTTGTCCAGCTTCCTAAAGAATTAGAGAAGCAATTACGTGCTCACTATGATGAGATGATTTCAAATGCTGTAGCAAGAGTATTTGAAGATAAAGAACTTTATAAACCCATGGTTCGTATGTCAGGTTTGTCTAGGTGGTTAGATGTATCTACAACTACAATCCAAAAATGGACAAAAGAAGGAATGCCAACCATGGTGATTGATGGAGTGACTTTATATGATAAAAGAGCAGTAACAAGATGGTTGAAGCAATATGAAAGATAGGTACTCGTATGAATGGTGTTCAGTGGATCAAGATAACAACAGATATATTTGATGATGAAAAAATTCAACTAATAGAATCAATGCCAGAAGGAGATACGCTTATTGTAATATGGTTTAAAATTCTGGTGCTTGCAGGAAAGCAAAATAATAGTGGCATATTAAGTCTAGGGAACAAGGTTTATTACACAGAAGAGATGCTTTCAACAGTGTTTAGACGAAAGGCTACATCTGTAAAATTAGCTCTCAGTATGTTTGAAGAATTTGGCATGATAGAAATCATAGATGGCGCTATTACCATTCCAAAATGGGAGAAACATCAGAATATAGATGGACTAGAAAAGATTAGGAAACAAACTAGGGAACGTGTTGCTCGTCATAGACAAAAACAAAAAGCACTAATTACAGGCGAGCCACAACTCGTTTTAGACTGTAACGTTACAGTAACGGATGAAAATGATAATGTAACGCAAGAGATTAAGAACAAGAGTAAGAATAAGAAAGAGATTGAGAATATACTGGATAATAGTTCTAGAAAGCCTGAAACTTATATTCCACCCAAATATTATTCTTTGTTAGAATCCATTTCTTATAAGTACAATGATAGATTTTTGTATCCTAACAATTACACTTTAACACATGCTCAGAAGATGAAGATAGGCGAGTATTTGGCTAGTGGGTATGTAACTAGTGATGAAGTTATTAGCATGATTGAACGGATTCCTGAGGATGCGACTTCTCCTTTAGCGTATTTATTTAAGTCTATGGAGAATTTAAAGCAGGAACGTATGCTGGAGTGCAAAGCTATTGCCCATGAAAATGCCCGAAAGAAGTATATGATAAATGAGTAGATATAGGACTGTTCTAAAGAAATGTTACATCACTGAGGAGCAAAATGAAATAGTGAATAACTTGATTGAAATGACAAATCATCTAAGTTTTTCCTCTTATGCCAGAAAAATGTTATTTAAGAGCTCGCCTATTTATCTTCAATTTGATTTTGAATCTTATCATGACTTTATATTTCAAGTTAGAAGAATTATCAATAACTTACGTCAGTTAGAAAGAATGGCAGAACAAAGTGAGGATTTGGATAATGTAAGGATATTTCACTACTGCGTTGAGCTGATGATAGAATATGAAAAGAAGACAAGTAAACAAGTGAAAGAACTTGTAAAACGACTAAATAAGAAAACGAGGTGATAGGACCATGAGAATAAAATCTGTGTTGAAACAGGTGTTTTTGACGGAAGAAGAAAATAAAAAATTAAATGATTGTATGAGGAAGGAAAATATTCGTAATTTTTCTGAGTTTGCTAGACAAAAATTAATACGAACAGATTTGAACATCCAAAAAGTCTCTTTTGAAGGTTTAGTTCCTTTAACAGAAGAGTTGGAACAAGTCGGAAAGAATATCAATTCTATAGCCTGTCTTGCAACTGTAGTTGGGAGAATAAGCTATGAAAACAAAATGGATATGTCTATTTTGATGCAAAAAATAGTTGATGTGATGGAGGAAAAAGATGTTTATTTTCAAAAGTAATATGGATAAGGATTTTGATCAGATATGCGAATACATATTGAAATTAAAGCGAGCAGAATTATTTCTTCATGGAATTAAACAACAAGATAAAACGAAGGCTCGTTTGTATCATGCGATGCTGGAATACTACGATGCTAACCATAAAAAAGAAAGACATATGAGAATTTTAAAATAAGGAAACGCTGTTAAAATTTTTGCAGCGTTTTTTATATATCTTCTTAAAATATTTGTACACACAAATGACAGTCAAATTGATTTTTGGGATTATTTTATCGAGAAGGAAAGATTTATCATAATATGACTTTGCGAGCTCAGAGTCTGTATACACACACTCCCAAAACCATCCCAAAATTTGTATACACAAAGTGTATGTACTTTTTGGGATGATTTGAATTTTGGGGAATCCCCAAACCCATTTTTTAAGAGTTGGAGAGTTATATAAGTCTTATTTATAGTTTAATTTACAATGAGAATATGCACAAAGATTTTTTGTTACAAGTAACAACGTATAGACATTGTTTATTAATCGTAATTTATTGAGAATAGTGATAGAATGATACTGTACTAAATTATTTTAAGAATAGGTAATTGTATGAAAGAAGAGTTTGTAACGAAAAAAATTATTCAAGATCTTGTTAGCAACGGATTTGAAATTAAAGCATTTGATTATCCTCAGTCAGGAACTGGTGTGTTATTGTCACCTGAACATAGGAATTTTCCAAAATTAAACTTAGATATAATTGCGCTGCGGGATAAAGATTTATGGATTTTTGAAAATAAGGATAGATACTATCCAAAAGATTTTGAAAAATTAGATTTTTTGAAGAAGAATTTGAATGAGTATGAAAAATCTTTTAAAATTAAATTGGATTTGAATTTGAACGTCCTAGAATTAAAGACATTTATTGGAATACCAAAAGAAGAAAAGATAAAAATTAAAGATAACTATAAAAAATTAGTAGATGATGTATGGGGGGTATAAATGATTTCCAAAGAAAAAGTTAAAAGTTTTACTGAAAAGAGTAGTTATTACTGGGATAAAGATCCTAAATTAAATAAAAAAAGTAATAGAGAAGCACAAGAGAAATATACTTTAGTTGATATTTGTTGTGGTGCAGGAGGCTTATCAAAAGGGTTGACTGATACAGGGATGATTACACCTATTTTAGGTGTTGATATTTTTACTGAAGCTTTAAAAACATACGAGTTAAATAATCCCTATACCTCCACTATCTTAGGAGATGTAAGAAAAATTACGAATGAGTTATACGGTGAAGCAATAGATAATCTTAACGTTGATATAGTTGCTGCAGGAGTTCCTTGCCAAGGATTTTCGTTAGCTAATTTAAAAAGGAATGTAGAGGATGAGAGAAATTTCCTATTTCTAGAAGTTATCAGATTTATAAATTTGTATAATCCCAAAGTTGTAATAATTGAGAATGTATCAGGAATGAGATCGTTAGGAAATGGAGAATTTGAAATTGCTATAGCTGAAGCACTAGCTTCTTCGGGTAATTTAGGATACAAGGTAAAAAGAGAATTACTTAATGCAGCTGATTATGGTGTTCCACAAATTAGAAAAAGATTAATTTTTGTTGGAATAAGGAATGATATAGAGAATGAATTTCAATTTCCAGAACCTTTGTTTGGAACATTAGAAAATCCTCATAGAACTATTCGTGATGCCATAAGTGACTTGCCTAAATTAGGGAATGATGAGGAGATTACATGTTATGAGAAACCAGCTCAAAATAAATATCAAAGACAAATGAGAGCTAATGTGGCTAATAATTCTCTGAAAAATCATAAGTCCCCTAAACATCCTGAGAGTACAATTGATAGAATAAAGAGAACAATACCTGGTAAACCTATGTATGAAAAGTATAAACAAAGAATTAGATTGTCTTGGGATATCCAAAGTCCAACACAATTAGCCGGTGGAATTAGACCACAGTTTCAATTTGGTCACCCCGATCAAAATAGGGGGTTATCGGTAAGAGAAAGAGCCAGAATTCAAAGCTTCCCAGATGACTTTGTTTTTGTGGGAGGAGTTGTTCAAGGAAGAGTTCAAACTGGTAATGCTGTACCACCATTGTTAGCTTATAATATTGCTAAGGGAATAATAAAAATTTTAGGAGAAAAAAATGGATAAATTTGTTTTATGGGGGAGTACAGACGGTTTTTCTAAATTTATATATAATAATACTTTACTTAGACATGAGAATGTATCTTTTAAGGATTTACCAGAAAGTGATGCGAGCAAACCAAAATCTTTTCATAAGCTACCAACACATATAAAAAATATTCAATATCTTGATTCTCCAGATTTAATTATTGATTTGAACGGGGAACCGATTTTATCGATAGAAATATCTAGGGAAGCTGGTACAGGACATAATGTTTTTCAACGATTTGCAAGGCTTGCTGCAGCAGTTGAGAATAGAGTGCCTACCATTTATATATACCCAGAGGCTACATTAGTTTATAGAAAGAAGCATTCATCTTCAAATTGGGATGAAATTAATCCTCTAATATTCTTTGCGTTAGAAAAATTATCTAATATTTTTCCAGAGGCACCAGCTTTGTTATATTACTATCCTAGTTATTATAGTACTAATCCGACTTCACCCGATATAAATAATGCTAATAAAGGATTAAGAACAAATTCAGATGTTCCTGTTATTGATAATGAGATGGATGAAATGTTTCAATGTGTAAATGAGATTATTCAATTTTTTCAAAATAAGAAGAAGGGAACTTTAATTTCTCAAAATCATGTAAGTAATAGAAAACTATTCATGCAAAAGGAGTATCATAATAAAATACATACTAGGAAATCTTTAAGAACTCCTTTATCTCCGATATCATCTACTATAACGGTTCCATCTAGTGCTGTAATTGACTATATATCCAGAGTTAAAGAAGGAGTTCCAATACAGTCAGAAGGGATGTACTTTGATAATACTATTTGGTCCGAACGGACAGAAACAATAATATATAAAGTTAATGCTCAATTTAGAGGGGATCCTTACCCGGGATGTTTAGCAGCATTAGATTATATGCTAACAAGGACAGGAAAAACATATGAAGATAGAAAAGCAAATCTTGTTTTAGCTTGGGGCGAAGTTATATATAATGAAGTTACTCAGAGACTAGATATTCTTCCTTCAAAAGGACAAACAATTAAAACTCTATTTGAAAAGGTGAAGAACAATGATTTAAAGCAAGATATTTTGACAAAGCAGTACGATGAAATTCCGTTTGAACAATTACCAAGGTATTTTATGCAGCTTAGATTTGGCTCTACGTATAGTAAACCTAAGGAAATTAGAGTTTATAGTTATTTTTCTGATGCGTTGCTATTTCCTGATGGGGCATTATGGAGAGAGGGCTAGATAGTATTTTTATGATAAAGGATACAGTTAATAGTAAGAAACTATTAAAATTATATAGTTGAGTTTATAGTATTAGTTTACTGACTAATGTTTAGAAAGTGGTTATATTTAAAGTTTACACAATAATCAATGTATTTTAGTTTTAAATTTAATTATAGAACGAGGTATTAATGAATCGTATTAAATCATTAAAAATAAAAAATTTTAAGCACATTGGAAATTCTTATGTTGGCTTTGATAGAATAAAAAATTTAAATATATTGGTAGGACAAAATAATATAGGTAAATCAACGTTGTTACAGTCAATAGAAATATTGATGTCAGGAGATGCTATATTTGAAGGAATCACAGAAGAGACTAGAATTAATTTTGGATTTTCCCTAGATGAAGATAGTATAAGAAGTCATTTCCATGAAAATTCTTATGGGGGGGCAATAGATGGTAACCATTGGAAATTTGGAAAGAATTACATTGGGAAATCTATATCATATGAGTTCCAACCTCGCAGGATGCTAGGTAAAGAACAAATAGCATTATTTTCTATTTCAGATATAATGCCAGAGGAATTAAATAGAAATAAGAGGATAGAAAAATTCATAGATTTAGCAGATAGATTTTTGTCTTATAATTTTAGAAGATTAAAAGTAGTTAAATTATCTGCTGACAGAAATTTATTGCCTGAAATACAAAGTAGAAATATAGATGTTTTGGAAGATGGGACGGGAGCAACCAATTTACTGAGACAATATTTGAATGTTCTTAATTTACCAAATGATGTTGTTGAAAATGATATCTTAAATGCTTTAAATCGCATTATGAAGCCCGAGAATCATTTTAAGAGAATTATGTGCCAAGAAATTGGAACTAATGACTATGATGATCCTAAATGGGAAATTTTATTGGTGAATGAAAATGGTAAAATTCCAATTTCTAGTTCTGGTAGTGGTTTAAAGACGGTTTTGTTGGTTTTGATAAAACTATTTTTAGAGACTAGGGGAATTTCAGGTTACAATCTTGAACAATCGGTAAGTGACTTTATATTTATTTTTGAAGAGTTAGAGAACAATTTACACCCAGCAATTCAGAGGAATTTATTTGATTTTCTTTATCAATGGTCAATAGAGAATGATACTTTAATATTTTTAACTACTCATTCTACTGTACCGATAAATATGTTTAGTGGGAAGGCTAATGTAACTCTTACTCATATAAAAAAAGAGAATCAGACTGTAGTGACTAATTCTGCACTTTCATTTATCGAAAATAGTGATATTTTAGTGAATTTAGGTGTTAGAGCAAGTGATATATTACAATCTAATGCTGTTATCTGGGTAGAAGGTCCATCTGATAGATCCTATATAAATCGATGGATTGAATTATACTCAAATGGAGTTCTAAGAGAGAATATACATTATCAAATTTTATTCTATGGGGGAAGACTACTTTCTCATTTAACTGGAAAAGTTAATGATTCGTCTGAATTAATTCAGTTATTTAGGGCTAATGTCAATGCAATTATTGTAATAGATAGTGATAAAACAGATTCAAAAAAACAAATAAATAGGACTAAACAAAGAATAAAACGTGAGTTTGATAACAATCAGGCTATAGTTTGGATAACAAAAGGTAAAGAAATTGAAAACTATTTGTCTAGAAAGATATTCAAAAAGAAATATAAGATAGATAAGCAAATAGGACAATATGAAAAAATTGATGAATTCTTGAATAATAACAGTAAAAATAAAAAGCAAGGTAATTATTATGTTAGAAATAAGGTATCTGAGTCAATTGAAATTGCTAAGTTAATAGAAAAAGAAGATTTACTAGTTCTAGATTTGGAAAAACAAATTTATAATGTAATTAATAAAATAAAGTTATGGAATGGTTTATAGAAGATAGAAGTGAATAATAAATTTTTTAATAAAATTAAAAATGGAAATAAAGTCAATACTACAAGATATGATTGAAATAAAGGAAATGAATGAATTTTTTGAAAAAAAACAAAATAAATTAGAATTTAATTATAGTCATGAAGGAGAATATTATAAATTTAAAAATAGAGTTTCTGAATTTAAAAATAAAACAGTACCATTCTTTTTAGACGATCCAATAGTTTGGAAACTCTACCTCAGTAAGAATCCTTCCGAAGATTACTTTGATAAGGCACTTGATAATTATGAATTACAAAAGGGTAAAAAAGTAGAGGGTAAAGATAGGGGACATTTTATTCCAAAATGTTTTAAAGAATATTTAGTTCCTTTAGAAGAAAATACTCAAAATCAAGAAAAATTGAAAAAAATAGAGAATTTTTTAGCAAAGGTAACAAAAGAAATATAACCCCTCAAGATCCAAAAGCAAACCGAAATTCCAAAGCTTTTGTTGGGCAGTTACATTTTGAACAGATAGTTAAAAATTTTTTAGATGATAAGGGAAATTCTGATAGAGAAGTTTATTATGAAATTGAAGAGTATAGAAAAGAATCACTAATTTTAGGGCGTAGAATTTATATTAACTTAAAAAATAAAAGCGATTCAAATGAAAAGATAATTCATGCGTTTATTCCTGAGGAACGGAGAAAAGGTTAGAGAGTATTTAAAATATAATATATCAAAATATTAGAGTTCTCTCTTATATTTAACTACTTATTAAATAGCAGTTTTATCTTACAAAATATTTTTCGTTCTACATATATATCTTAAAAAGGAGATAATATTTTGAGAAATATAACAGACAGACAGGATGATTTTAAGTTCAACACTTGGGGAGTTGGCCTATTTATTACTTTTATATTTTTTTCCTATTATAGTTAAAACGGTTAGATACTTCGTTTATTACGGGGCTACAATCCCTCCAGAACCTTTGAAGTTAGTATTCAATGTTTTGGTTGAAAATTTTGCTTTTTATGCGACTGCATTAACTATTTCTTTCACGGTATATGTATTTGTTAGTAATGAAAGAAATAGATACAATGATGAACGAAATGAACGTGAAAAAGAACGTAAAAGAAATGAAAAAGAAAAGAGAAAGAATTAGAACAATACAAAGATCATTATAGACCTAGTTTTGTGGTTAACGATACTAAAGGTATAATTTTGATAATGCGAGAAGATAATTTATATATAGAGAATATAAAGTATTATGATTCTAGTGATATTACGAAAAATTATATTAGTATTGTATCTTTAAAGTCAGGAGAAGTTGTTTCTAAAAATATACCAGATTCATTTTATATTACTGCTACAACAATAATTGGTGAGGAAATTCTTTTTGGGTATCTAAATGGAGGCATAAAGATTTATAAATACCTAAAATCGAACGGAAATGCATTATTTCCTGGCATTGGAAATTATAGTTATATATCAGCATCTAAAGAATGGGGAGACTACAACAATATTAGTTCGCAGATTGATTCGATGTTATCTGAAATTTTCTTTTTTAATACATATGAAATTAGAGAAAAGATTTTTTTGAATTCAAATAAAGTTAAATTCATTGTAGACTCAATGAATTTCAATAAGCTTTTACATAATTTGTTCATGTTTTTTGAATCTGAAATTGAAGTAAATTCAGTAGAACTTTCTAGTGTCTATTCAATATTGCTATCTGTGTTAAATACTTTAAAATATAACACAGATTGTTTTGATGAAATTAAAAAATCTGATTTTGATATAAACTATATATTAGCTAAAGAGTCTTATATAATCAACAGTCTACCAACAGCAATTGCTTATTTTAATTTATTAGATGATATTAATGATTTTTTTATGATAGATTTTATTGATTATATACAAAGAAATCTACTTCTATTAAGAACTGGAAAACAGATTGACGAATCTACTGAAAAATTTGTTTTAAGAGCTATTATAGGTGTTCTAATTGAGATTTTTGATAAAACAAGTATACCTAGTTTAGGAAATATTCCTTTCATTGTTTTAAAAGCTAGTATCTTTAATAATATTCACTTAAAAAAATAGTGTAGATATTGCTTTAGGGGTATCAATAATTTTTTGTAAATACCAACTTGAAATTTAGTTTAATAACTAAAAAAGCAGTCGATTTCTCAACTACATAAGCTCCGAAAACTAAAAAGTGATAACCCTTTGATAACCTTTTGATTTTTAAAAGGGTTATATATGTAAATATTGAGGATTTATCTCTCAAAATTACTTAACTTTAGTGATAATTTACCATAAATATCATGATGTAGAAAAAACCAGGTCTTAAGAAAGCTCGTAAAGCATCACAATTCTCAAAACGTTAATCAATACGATTATATCAACGTTTCAAAGCACTCAAGAGTTTACCTCATGGGTGCTTTTTTCGTGTTTTTTTAAAAAGTTTACCTCAAAGTTCACCTTATTTTTACCTTATTGTTTTAGAGACTTTAAAGCAAATTCACCAACTGCTATAGGAACTACATTCGAAGTATTGACATAAATCTGAGTTGTACTTGTATCGCTATGTGTCGATGCTTTATAGATTCCATAGTTTAATCCAGTTTTAGCTATTTTATTTTCTCCTTTATTTTGTTATTTTTTGAGTACTAGCTTCTCAGCAAAAACGTTGAGTGCAGGTGCGGCAGAATTTCCATTCAGTGAAGTATCCGATAAGAAAATAGGATTAACTGCTTCAACAAGAGCATCTTCTGGAAAGACTGTTGTAGAAGCCGGTGTAATAACGTGGAAGGCACCATGAGTTTCACTATTTAAAATATGTCTTTGGTACTTTCCTTCCTTACCAAAGACATAACGTGGTGCATTTCCTAATTTTTCATAGTAAGCTAGGCCAATAAATTCTGGTTTCATTTTTAAAGTTTCTGGTATCATATGTTGTTTCCTTTCTGAGTGTAAAATAAAAAGAGTTAAGCTAGTTGCTTCACTCTTGAGTAGTAATGAGTAAAAAGTTTTCGTTTGAACATTCTGGTATAAAATTGTACTTCACCTTGAGCAAAGCCAGTAAGCAGTGATTGGTTGGCAAGTTTATCTAAAGCCTTTTGGGCTTGATGATAGAGTTGTCCCTGGAGTTGTTCGGATGTAGAAAACATATCATAGGTGAATATGTAATTATTGTAGAGTCGTTCACATTGTTGTGCGAAAAAAGCTAGACATAGTGTTCTCCTTTATTGTAAAACTAAAAAGCTACTAAGAAAATGGACTTAGTAGCTAGAGTAAATCTATCTAGTAAATTAGATAGACAGCAGTAGAAAAAAGTTATTTGGTTGAAGGATTCTTCCTTCACGGTGGCAACGTTTAGCAAGGTGCATTGTATCAATTACCATCGCTTGCCCAGCCAATCTCATCAGGTAGTCGTTGTCATACCATTAAGATTCTCTTACTCCCTTTGGCGAAGCCAGTTCACTTTACTATTCGGAAAAGTGCGAAAGTCCGAAATGCGTGGAAGCCCACAAAAATGTTTTATATCTTCACATCAACCATTTAGGGACTTGACTTTTCTTGCCAAAACAATTACAATAAAGGTACGAAGTTTATGTGTTGTTCTGATGATTAGTCATCTGGTTGTCAGACGCACTTTTTATTTAATTGTCAAAGATCGGGATTTAGCCTTGAAAATAAGGCTATTATTTTCGATTGCTATACAACTATTAGTTGTTGACTACATTATACAACCATGAGCTGTTAAAGTCAACAACTTTCTGCAAAAATTTAAAATAATTTTTTGAGGTCACATATGGAATTCGCAGAACGCTTGAAAACACTAAGGAAACAAGTAAAGCTAACTCAAACCCAAATAGCTGAAAAACTAGATATTTCCCAACAAGCATATGCTTCATGGGAACGTGGAGTAAAAAAACCAACACAGGAAAATCTCGTTAAAATTGCACAAGTTTTGAATGTTTCAGTTGACTATTTAGTTGGGAACTCAGTAGAAAAATCAGATGAATTAGATAATATTGAACTGCTTTTCCGTATGAACTCAAAAGGACTGACCGAAGAAGAAAAAGAAATTTTTAAAAAGGAATTGATTGAGTTTATGGAGAAACGAAAAAAATTGTTTATCGGAGAAGAGTAATGGATATTTTTAAAATCCCAGGATTCATAGTTGCAGTTTTAACGTTATATGCAACACTTAAGAGTGGAAAGAATAATATACAACGAAATTTACTTATTACAGTGCTTAAGATGATATTAGAAAGTATATTTCTGGTTTTATTTTTTTTAACTTTAATTTATTTTATTAGTAATGATTTTAAAGCTTATAAATCGTTTACAGAATTTATTTTTCATTTTGCTATAATTTCCTCTCCTATAGTTTTTTTAAGTATCGTTGTAGTACAATTATTATTTCCAATATTTGAAAGAACTAAGTTTTCTATAAAAAAATATGGGGAAGGTGTTTCAGTTGAGTCTAACTCATGGTATGATAATGATTTTTATATTGAGATATTGTACTTTGTTAAAGAAATTAAGCATGTATTTAAATATTATATTTTAATCTATATCTTCAGACTTTTATTAGTTTCATCGATAGCAATGATTTTTTTAGTATTTTTTCAAAGTTTTCAAAATTACAATGAAAATAATCTAAACTATCCTTATATAGCTAATGAAAAAATTTTTATTAAAAATACTGAACCGATAGAAAAGACTTTTGTTAAGGATGGTAAACTTCAAAAAGAATTTCTACCTAAAGGGACTATATTTTCAATTAGTAAGGGGTCTCGCTTTTTCCTTGATAGCTTTCAAGTAACAGAAGAAGTTAATGATGTGGAAGATGAAATTCGTGATGAGGTTTATGGCTTAATGGTCAATGATAGAATTCTTGTAAGCGAGGATACTAAAATATATTACGAGGGGGAATTGGATCACATAATTTTTCTTAGAAATTATGAAGGGAAGATAAGTAATTACAATACAGTAAAAACAGTTCCTGGGGAAACATATTTTAAAAAAGGGTCAAGGATGGTGTTTAGAGTCACTTCAAGCCCCAATGAGAGTACTAAAAGTTACTATAAGTTTATTGTTGAATCATCAACTGAAAATAATCTTCAGGAGAGATTCCTAGAGAATTGGACTATTTTAATCAGTGTTGTTGTTTTAATTAGTGTATTTATATTACTTTTTTTATTGCCAAAATATCTTTATTTATCTGTTTTGGGACTGATCACCTTTGTTGAAATACTATTTATTTTTATTAATTTAATAAAAATAAATTTATTATGGCTTATAGTGTCAGTTACCTTTTTAATTATTTCTTGTATTGAAATATTTTTTTATGCAACTTTTTTGAACAAAAACATCATAATTAATCGGATAAAATCTTGGAGTTAATTAGCGTAAAGATTAATAAACATGGAACTGAAGTTTTATTCGATAGGGGAACCAAAAATTAATTGATATTGCTATTACAGATAAATTAGACTTTTATAACGAAAAGTTTAAATACTTTGTCAATGGACAAGAACAAAAAGAAGAACTAAGAGTAATCGTCAGTAATTCAGTAAAATTTATACTGTTTTTATATTTTAGAAAATACAATATAATTGTTCAATGTATAAGATTTCTAATAAAGTTCTTCTTTAAAAAATAATTAAAAAGTGGACAATCGTCCACTTTTTTTGTATAATAAACTCAACCAAAAAGGTTTAGTTAGTGTGTGGCGTACGAAAGGAGATATTATTCGTTGGATGAATTTTATACTAGAGTAAGTAATGTTACAAAACAAAAGCTCTATCAGTTCATAAAAGATCATAATATCCCCCTACTGGATTATCATTTTAGGGATTTTTTCATTATTATATTAAAGAAAACAAAATTCAGGTTATGAGTCATCATTTTACAAATCGTAAGATTGAAGGATTGACAATAATTGACCAAGATGGAATAAGCTTTTCCTATGAAAGAGATAATCCAAAAGTTAAGCAGAATTTTACTCTTTGTCATGAACTAGGCCATTTTATTCTTAACCATAGTGGTACGTGCTTTACTGAATCTGTATATAATCAGGAAAATGTATTAGAAAGAGAGGCGAATATCTTTTTAGCTGTTGTATTGATGCCCGATATTGTGCTATTGTCTAAAATTTATTACAGTTGTGAAAGCTTCCAAAAAGTACAAAATAGCCTAGAAGTTTCAAAGCAAGCCTTGTATTTTCGTTTATTGGATCTCTTGCGTGAGTATTTCCCTAATAAAGAAGGTCAAATTAAATCGGCTATTGAAGACTATATCCAGAGAAACAATGCTTCAATTCATAATTTTTTTCATAATATTAAAGAAAAAATAATTGCAGAATTTAATCAATATGGACCTCCTTTGATGAATCAGATTCGAAATCGAATTGATGAAAAGGGATTTGTTTCTAGTCAAGAGGTACCAGAGTTACTTCATCAAGAAAATTGGGCTAATTTAAAAGAAAATATTAAACATTTGAAAATTTGGCTAGTATATAATAAGGGCAAACAAATAGCATATGCTTGGGATAGTTTGAAGTTATCAGATGAACAAGCAAGGAAAAAAGCTGAATTACAATTATTATTAATGTGAGGTGAATTTAATGTATCAACCAGAAAAACTTAAAGCTCGTAGAAAAGAGCTTGGCATGACTCAAAAAGAAATTTCAGACCAATTAGGTATAACGTTTCAAGCTTACTCAGCTTGGGAGCGTGGAATAAAAGAACCATCGAAAGAAAAGGTCTCTCAATTAGAAAAGATTCTGAATGTTTCAGTAGGATATTTTACCGAGATTGAAATAGTACAGATATATAATAGTCTTTCAAATAACGGAAAAGAAAAAGTAGTAGCTTATGCTCACGACTTGTTGGAAGAAGAGAAAAGTAAAAAAGTGACATATATTTCAGAAAAACTTTTTGAATATCATGTTTACGAAAGAATGTCTGCAGGTATTGGTGCTTCTGTTTATGGTGACCGTAATTTTGATACAGTCTATTTTAATGAGGAGTTGGCTCATGATTTTGCTTCTTGGGTATCAGGTGATTCAATGGAACCAAAATACCATAATGGATCTGTAGCACTGATTCGAGAGACTGGTTTTGATTATGATGGAGCTGTGTACGCAGTTGTATGGAACAATCAAACCTATATTAAAAGAGTCTATCGCGAAGAAGAAGGGTTACGCTTAGTTTCGATTAATCCTAAATACAAAGATATTTACCTCTCCTATGATGAGGATCCACGGGTTGTAGGAATCATTGTTGGGAATTTTGTACCTATGGAGGGTTAGGTTGTGGGATATTTTGATTACCCAGTTGTATGTTGGCAGACTGACAGGAATATTTGAAGTCAAATCCGACAAGAGAAAAGAGCGATATACAGGGCAAGTGACTGAAATAAGTCCGTCTAAAATCACAATAAAAACAGCTGATAAGTACCAGTTACTACAAGTAGCTGACATTTTGGGCATCAGTTTAATGGAGGAATTGACAGATGAGTAGGAGAGAAATTTATAAGGATAAATTACAGTTTGACTATTTCTCGGATTCCTATATTAATTTTGAAGAAGACTTCTATAAGTATTCAGCTATGGATGTACGATTGACATTCCTCACTGATGATATACTAAGAGAAATGGTGATGAGCCATAAGAATTATTTCAAACTCAATAAAGAGAACAGTAAAGACGGACGAGATCACTATTTTTACTTTAAAATTGAAATGAGTGATGAAAGCAAGACGGTTCGGAAGTATCAGTATTTGAGGGTGTTTAGTAGTGCACAATGAAAATTGGTTTTACTTTCTCGGACTGAGTCAATTTAGTCCATCTATGGTATAATGTATAATACGAAAATATTATCAAAAATATACGTTATGGTATAAAAATCAATTTAAAAGAATAAATACCATGTTAACCAATGAGGAGTTTTATGACTGTTTTAAATGCTGTATCACTATTTTCTAGTATAGGAATTGCGGAATATTATTTAAAAGATATTGGAATAAATGTAGTTCTTGCAAATGAGATAGATAGCAAAAGATCTAAAGCACATTTAGATATTTATCCAAGTACTGAAATTATTTCAGGAGACATTACCGATAAAGATATTAGAAAAGATATTATTTTAAAAGCTGATAAATTAAATGTAGAATTATTGATTGCAACTCCACCTTGTCAAGGAGTATCATTAGCTGGCTTAAATAAGAAATCAGAGGACTACCTAAAAGATGCTAGAAATTTCTTAATATTAGAAGCTATAAAGATTTTTGAAGAATTATTACCTAGCTATTTTTTAATTGAAAATGTTCCGAGATTTAAAAAAATGCTGTTTCCAGTGGATGGTGAGTATATAGACTTAGAAGAATTGTTAATTAAAAAATTTGGTAGCAGTTATAATATTAAAGTTGAGGAATTGAACTCTGCTAACTTTTCAGTACCACAAAGTAGAGCCCGAATAGTTTATCGTATATGGAAAAAAGGGCTAAAATGGGACATCGACAACTCTAAAAAAATTGTCACACTAGAAGAAGCTATTGGAGATTTACCTTCTCTTGAATCAGGTGAAGATTCAGGGTTAAAAAATCACTTTGCGAGACTCCATCCAGAGAACCATATTTTAGCTATGAAACATACTCCGACAGGAAAGAGTGCATTTGATAATTTGGAGTACTATCCGAAAAAGAAAACCGGTGAAAAAATCAAGGGATACAATAATACATATAAACGGATGAATTGGGATAGACCTGCACCAACTGTCACAATGAGGAATGAGATTATTTCATCTCAAGAAAATGTTCATCCTGGTAGAGAACTTCCTGATGGTACATGGAGTGATGCTCGAGTCCTAAGTTTGCGAGAATTACTGATTGTATCGTCATTACCAGCGGAGATGGAAATTCCAAAATCTTTAAACGAAAGACAATTTAGAACATTAGTTGGTGAGGGAATACCACCATTGATGATGAAGAGCATATTGGAAGGAGTTGTCGTGTGAGTAAATTTAAAATTTTATCAATGTTTTCTAGTGCTGGTATTTCAGAAACGTACTTTGAGGATATCGGTTTAGAAGTAACAGTAGCAAACGAATTGGTTTCAGAGAGGGCTGACTATTATCGTCGGCTACATCCAAATACAAATATGATTCAGGGTGATATAGTCGACAAAGAAATATATGATAAAGTAATATCCGAATCGAAAAAGTGTGGGGTAAACATGATAATTAGTACCCCACCTTGTCAAGGAATGAGTACTTTAGGAAAAAAACAATATTACAACGATGCTAGAAATGAATTGTTTTGGCATACTTTAAATGCGGTTGAAGATCTTGATCCTGACTTTGTTTTTATTGAAAATGTTCCTAAGTTTTTGAAAATGAAGTTTCAATACTCTAAAATGGATTTAACCTTTGAAGAAATTTTAAATGAAAAGTTTTCAGACAAATATATAGTTGAATCTCAAATTTTAAACGCTAAGGATTACGGAGTACCACAAAGTAGACCAAGAGCAATAATTAAACTCTACAAAAAAAAGTACTTGTGGCCTTGGCCTAAAAAGGAGGACAAAGTAGTTACACTTAGAGATGCAATCTGGGATTTGCCCAGCTTAGAATCTGGAGAAGTGAGTTCTATACAGTGGCATAGAGCGTTGAAAGTCAGCGATATGCACCGTGAGGTAATGTCGCATACCCCTGAAGGGAAAAGTGCTATGACTAATGAAGTGTACTATCCTAAGAAAAAAGACGGAAGCAAAGTTAAAGGTTTTCATAACACTTATAAAAGGATGAAGTGGGATGAACCGTCACCTACTAGGGCTACAAATAACTATATGATAAGCGGACATAATAATGTTCACCCCGGTAGAGAAAGGGAGGATGGAACGTGGTCAGATGCTAGAGCGATGACATTACGTGAAGTTATAATTGTTTCCTCATTACCACTTGATTGGGGTATTCCAGCTACTCTTACAGATAAGGAAGATAAGTTCGTCAGACTTTTAATTGGAGAGTCCATCCCTCCATTATTGAGTAAAAAAATAATTGAGCAAATTTTAATTGCTAATGAGGTGAATTATGAGAAATTATAATCGATCAAGTTTACATGAAAAATGGACATTGATGAAGTATTTCAATGATTTTGAAATGTTGACTCTATATGCAAGTGCTATTCGTTCTAATACATCAATATCTGATTCTGGTATAGAATCTCTAATGACGAAAATGATTGAGGAAGGAAAATATAAACCAAGAGAAAAATTAAGTATTGATACTGGGAAGTTTAAAACCATTCAAGTAGCATGGTACATGTTTGGTTTTTATGAAAAAGGAAGAAAGGCAAACAAAAAGTTTGTTTTTTCACCATTAGGTAATTTATTGTTAGATTTTTTAGGTGATCATGATTCGGTTGCTAAAATATTTACTAGTATGCTTTTTGGAAATCCATTCAGAAATCCTTTTTCACGAATGAGTTCAGAATTTAATATATATCCTTTTCGTCTACTATTTAAGCTACTGCTTGATGATAGATTGAATAGACAACTGTATAATGATGAAATATTTTATTTAGTTATGTTCATGAAAACTTGTACTGACATAGAATACGATTCACTAATAAATGATATTTTAGAATTACGTGATTTAAAAACAGATGATAAATTGTTGTTATTTAAAAAAGACGAAAGTGTATTAGCGAATGCTATCCATGAGTGGCGATACACATCAAAATTGCTTGAAGGTGCGAATGTCTTAGAGATTACTGAAGGAAATAGGATTGGTAGCCTAATTCAAGGGAATAATACAGGATCCCGTGCTTACCGAGCGGATTATGTTAGTTTAAATCCTGCCATTGTTCCATTTGTTGTGGAAATGTTAGACAGTTTTTCATACTCAGAGTTGCCATACACTGAAGAAGAAATACAATCTAAATTTTCGGATGATTATTGGATTTCGTTTTATAACTTCTATCCTAAGCTACTTTTAGATGAACTAGGTATTTCTCATGAAGAAGATAATAAAGAATTACTTGAAATCGTTTCAGGTATTACGACATATTCGATGAATATGAACGACGGAGACCCTGATAGATTTGAAAAAGCATTAGAGTCATCATTCAATTTATTTATTGATGTAGATGCTAAACAAATTGGAGGTCCTAGTAATACTGATGTTGAATGTCTCTATACTTACAATACAGGAATGAAGACTTTTGCTATTGAAGCTAAGTCTACAAGAAATAAGTTAAACTTGGTTAATACTTCACGCTTAAAATCACACAGGATTAAAATTGGTGCAGAGTATACATTATTAGTAACTTCTAACTACACACCTGGAGTAGTATCAGATATACGAAATAATGAAATAGTTTTACTTAAATCATCAATCCTCTCAAACTACTTATATCAGAGTATAAAGTTTAAAGGAAGAGATTTAACATATAAATTTTTAGATGAATTGATAACAAGTAATCTAGGGAAAGATATATCATATGAATTAAAAAATTATATTTTTGATGAGTTTGGTGTAGGTGTGAAATAGATAGCCACTGAAATAAGTAAAAGACGATAGCAAAATGAATTGTTATCGTCTTTGTTATCCATCACTTTAAGATGGTTCAATAATTTCAGTCTAAGAATTCTCAACACTCATCAATACATAACCTTTTAACTGGTTGGGTGTCATCAAGACGAGTTCTTCATAAGAAGGGAGAGGACTAATGATAAATTAAGTCATTCAAAAGTATTATAAAGTAAAATGCGACCTATGATTTAATGAGAAGTCATTACTCTCCGAAAATAATTATTTTTCGGAAACCTAAGTATAATAGTTACACTTTTATGAGTTTGTAGATTTAATTCAAATAACATATGTTTGCTATGATATAATAAAGGTGATGGTTTCTCAGACTTATAAATAGTAGTTTTTGTTTTTCATGAATACTCATTTAATATCAGTAGCAAATAAATAGTTCTTTAGGGGGATAGTAAAGTATGAAGGGTATTTTATTTTATAAATTATTAGCAGCGCTATCATTTTGTTTAAGAGAAATTTCCAAGTTATTTTTCTTTATTCTTGGAATTGTAATACATCCAATTAAAAATATTTCGATTTGGATGATAGTGTTATTATCAGGCTTAATAATGGGAAATATCTCGATTCAATTAACTGGTAAAGACATGTTTTTGATGTCAGCTGGTCTAGTATCAATAATGATATTTATATCAAATTTTCTAGAGAAACAGACAGTTGATATAGATAATAAAGATAATTTCTATTTAGGTTATAATATTAAAAAGTTAAAATTCCATGATAATTTCTGGTTAAAAAGATTTAATGAACTTCCTGTAAGCCTTCTATTTTGGATAATAGCTGGTTTTCCAATAATTGTTATCTGTTCAAAGTTAGAATTCAATATCGAAATATTTAATAAAGTATTTAATAGTATGAATGAAAATATCGAATATATCAAAGTGATTTGGCTTTCTAGCTTTGTAATCGTTTCAACTTATTGTACAGCGCTTTTGATAGAATCAGTAGCATTGTCGAGTAAAACTTTTTCACAAAGTTATTTATATAAGACTACTGATTTATATGAAAAAATAAAAATAGGAAAAGAAATTGAAAATTATTTTAAAAAACAATTTAATAATATTTTTAATTTTAAAGCTATTATTGGATTGGATGATGAATTACGATTAAAAATCGAATTCTTAATCGATTACATTATAAATAGAAGTACGGAAGTTTGTTCAAATGAAGAGGAATTACACAAGTTTTATAGTTTTGCATTTAATTGTGAATTAAAAAAGATAAAAATTTTAAGAAAAAAAATAAAGAAATATAGTGAGACTGAAAAAAAGAAAAGAATAAAGTATAGAATCCATACTTTTTTGCTTAAAAAAACTCTAGATTTTATTTACAGGTATTATATTTTCAAGTGGGATATCTTGGATTATTTAAAGGTAATGCCTACAGAAATTCTAAATCTTGCAATAACAGATTTATGGAAATTGCTTGATATAGAAAATGACTTTTATGAGAGCGAAGATTATCAAGATATATTTTGGCAAATCTGCAATGAAGATATAAAAGGTTTTCGATTGCCGTTTGGAATTCATAAATTAGATCAAGATAATCTAAAAAGAAATTATTGTATTTATAGGATATATTTAGTAATGAGAGAAAGAGTAGAGGATATTAACTTTTTAAATCAGCTGAAAAATCCTAAAGATGTGGTGGGTTTATTGAATGTTTTGAATGAGATTGATAAAAAAGGAGAAAATAGCAAATATTTTTCATCTATTTTTTCAATTCTTTTTTTACAGACTATTGATAGGAAGTATAAGGATAACGATTTTATTAATTCATTCTCAAAAATGATGAGTTATAAATACATGCCAGAATATCTCAAGAATGAACGAGTTAATTGTAGTAAAAATATTTTATTGAGTGGAGAATATAGCGAAGATTTGATGAATGATAATGCTTTAGACTATCTTTTGATGTTTATGAAATTAGAGGATATTATTTTAGTATTGACTTTCTGTTTAGCTTATTCAGAACGATCTGGTAAGGAAGTAATGAAAATTGAAGAATTTAAAATATGGAAAACTTCTATTTATAGTCGAAATTTGATAGGAGATATTGAAAACATAAAATACTCAGAATTTTTATGTAAGTTATGTAATAATTCAAATGTGAATCATTTTATTTTTGAAGGTTTTATTAAATGGATGTGGGATTCAATATTTAAACCATTTGACGAAAATATTTATGAAGAATTTCTGAAGCTGGGAAATGATGGAATCCGACGTAATTTTAGTCTAGATAGATATTTTATTGTTAGATTGCTATTATGTACTTACCCTAATAAGTCAGTATCACTTTTTTATTTTAAAGAAGAAAATAAACAAAAAATTAAAAAGGAGTTAAGTAGTATTAAAGTGATATTGGAAAATGAAAATATCTATTTATTTTAAGGTAATAATGAAGTAAAGTAAACTTATGGAGGAATAGATAGTGAGAGGAGAGATTTGTTATTTGAGATTAATTAATGTATTATAGGATACATATTTCCCTTTTTCAATCAATTATAGTAAAAAAAATTTCAAATTTTTAAGGTATAGTAGTCTTACAAAATGCTTTAATAGAATGATTTTAATTTATAGTGAAATGCTTCTCTCTCAAACCAGGTCTTAAGAAAGCTCGTAAAGCATCACAATTTAGTAAACGTTAATTCGAGAGAATTACTATACTTACAAAGAGCACCTTTCGGGGTGTTCTTTTTGTACTTTCTTACTAAATTGGGGCAATTGACACAGTTGTTGCGACTTTAGTCGCTTACAAATGAGGGCTGCAATCTGACAAAGTCAGTTGCCTCAAAACGTTAATCGAACCGATTATATCAACGTTTACAGACATTCAAGAGTTTTCTCTTGGATGTCTTTTTTTGATAAAAAATCAAGAATTTCCACCATTGATTTTTACAGCAGAAACATGAAATATTTTTAATACATATTTTTAAAAATGCTCGATCTTATTTTTAGTATAAAAGTTATAATATCTTTTGCTGAATATTTACTAAAGTGATAGTCAAAATACAAACTACTCTCAAAAAGTGAGATTAAAAGTCTCACTTTTTGAGAGTAGTTTGTTGATATAAAAGTAAAATTTATTTGATATAGGAGAGCATATTAATTTCAAAGTATACTTTACCTTATTTCTCTATATAATTACAAACATTATTAATCTGTTCGTGAATTTCTGTACCAAATTTTTTTTCAAAAAATGCACTTCCGATTGTAAATGCCCAAGGATTTGTATCAATTACTTCATTCAACCGTTCATAACAATCAATACTTCCGGCCAAACAGACGGGAGCTTGTATGGCTTGAGTAAAAGCATTATTTAGCTCCAAGGGGTCGCCAGTATAACGGTAACCTAGTAAGTCAAAGCCATAGACCCCTTTTTTTAAGTATTCTTTCGCCTGAGAAATCATATTTTCTATAGTACCTTCCAAAATAGATGGACGCTCTTTAATTTCTCCTACGAATGGCATGTACTTTATGTTATTCTCTTTACAAAACTCGTTGATTGAATCAAAGTAGACAGTCCCCATTAAAACATCGCATCCGCATTCTTTTGCAATTCGTGCACCTTGAAGACCATTCTCTTCATCGTATTCCACAACTTCAAGAAAAGTAGTTTTACCGTAAGATTTCATTTCTGAAAATAAAGACTTCATTTCCGAAATTGGAAGCGGTTTTTCTTTAAATCCCCAAAATTCGGCTTTGGTGTTCTTACATGATTCGAAGATTTCTCGTGCATTTTCAATTGTGTGATCATTATGCGTCAGCATAACAATTAATTTAGGTGAGTTCATAAATGTTCCTTTTGATGTTAATTCTAAGTTCTTTTTCTTAAAAATAAAAGTACTTAGGTTACTGTCTAATCATTTCTTTAGGAATGAGTTTCGGATCGTACATGACTTTTGAATGATTTTTCAAAATAAGCTCTTTTTCCAAAGTTTGTTCAGTTATTCTATCAAGTTTTTCACGATAAATCATGGAGTTGCGATAGTAATAATTGCCTTCTTTTTTGAAATGATGATTTTCTTCAACTATCTGATAAGTGAACGGAAATTGTGATTCACTTCTTAATTCCCCGAAGAGAATTTCATTTTCAGTCCATGTTCTCAATTGAATAAGTTGGTCAGTATTATTTTTAAAACGATAGTCCTGATGATTATATTGTACAGAAGTTCCATTCGCAAATGGTTTCCGAGTCCCCTTATCAGGGTCTAATGCATCAGAGTGAGAATGAAATTCTGTAATTTCCATAGGACTATGAACAATTAAAAGATGAAGCAAGTTAGCTAAATTACATAGCCCGCCGCCAATATCAGGTTCTACTTTACCATTAACAATAACTCGCCCTTCCTGGTATCCTTTTTTCTTAGTTGTATTACCAACTAAACTCCAAAAAGAAAATTCTTCTCCTGGATGAATGATAATGTTATTTAGATTTTTACTAGCAATCTGTATGTTGGTAGCTTTTCCTTTTTGAAGATTAATATCAATTCCAGGACCATGTTTTATCAGTTGGGTAGAATATGATGAAACTAAGTTGGGTAATATCTTTTCTTGACGAATCTTAGAGAATTTTTTTCCTTGTTTAAAGTTCTGGATATGTCGTTTTAGATTTTCTTTTTTTAAAGAGATTTTATATGTTGTAGGACTAATTTCACAAAATAATAGATCCTTATTCCAAAAAACCATGTTGTTTCTCCTTTTTGATCACATCTAAATTTTTATTTTTTTGTCTCAAAAATGGGTAAGTATGAAGTATTAATTTTTCAACCCATCGTTTTTTACCAATTCCGCCTTCTTTAGGATCATATAAAAAATCAACTAAGATAGTGGAGATATTTGCACGACTAGCTCCGAGCACATCTGTAAAAAGTTGATCTCCAATCATAACTGTTTCAAATGGTTTTAGCTGCATCATGTCAAGAGCTTTTTTAAAGTTCTTAGGATTTGGTTTGTCAGAAAGAGGAATAAAAGGCACAGATAAGTGTTGATTAAATTCTGATATTCTTTCTTCATCGTTGTTTGATAAAAGAAAAATTTGAAAACCAATGGCTTTGAGATTTTGAAATAGTTCAATAACTTGTTCTGTAGCAGGGGCGCCATGCATCACAAGAGTTTGATCGATATCAAAAATTAATCCTTTAAAACCAAGTTGATATAATCTTTGATAGGGGATATCAAAAACAGTTTTTGCTCGTGCTGCTGGCATGAATGGAAACATATTGTGTAAAGCCTTTCATTGAATATATAACAATAATTCTAGCACATATATAGAACAAGGTCAATACCACTATTAAGTGTGTAGCAGAAATAGATATTCCTAGTAGACAACCGTCCACTTTTTTTATATAATAAAACTAAACCGTATTGGTTGAGTTTTAAAAATATGGATTCAAGCATAGATTAGTCTTTCTAAGGGAGATAATGTCCATTAAAGCATCATAATAGGAGGTGAAGTATGTATCAGCCAGAAAAATTAAAGGCTCGGAGGAAAGAGCTAAAACTGACACAGAGGGAAATTGCAGAGAAACTTGGGATTAGTTTCCAGGCTTACTCAGCTTGGGAACGTGGAATCAAAGAACCGTCTAAGGAGAAGGTGTCCCAGTTAGAGAACATTTTAAAGGTATCCAAAGGATATTTTACTCAGATCGAGATTGTCCGTCTCTACCATAGCCTCTCCAAGCAAGGGCAGGACAAGGTTGTTCTCTATGCTCGCAACCTGGCTCAAGAAGAACAGGCTCAGAAAGTGGCTCCCATGCCAGAGCGCCTCTACGAGTACCGTGTTTATGAACGCATGTCAGCAGGGATTGGGGCTTCGGTCTACGATGATCAGAATTTTGATACGGTTTACTTTAATGAGGAGTTGGCTCATGATTTTGCGTCATGGGTGTCTGGGGACTCCATGGAACCTAAATACCAAAATGGTTCAGTAGCTCTGATTCGAGAGACAGGATTTGACTATGACGGGGCGGTTTATGCAGTGGTTTGTAACAATCAGACCTATATCAAGCGGGTTTATCGTGAGGAAGATGGCTTGCGTCTGGTCTCTATCAATCCTAAATACAAGGATATTTTCATCTCCTATGAGGAAGATCCTCGAATTGTGGGGATTATCGTTGGGAACTTTGTGCCGATGGAGGGCTAGTCAATGGGCTACTTTGATTATTCCAGAGAGCCCAAAAGTGACATTGCCTTTGTCGATATGAAATCCTTTTATGCCAGTGTTGAGTGCGTGAAACGGGGCTTACATCCGCTGAAAACCTCGCTTTGTGTCATGAGTCGCGCGGATAATTCAACTGGTCTTATCCTAGCCTCCTCTCCCCTGTTTAAGAAGATTTTTGGCAAGTCAAATGTTGGTCGGGCCTATGATCTGCCCTTTGATATCAAAACGCGAAAATTTTCCTATTACAATGCTCGAAAGCAAGGGCTACCTACCGACTCAGACTATGTTCGCTACATCGAAGATTGGGCTCAAGTTACCTTGATTGTCCCTCCTCGAATGGACGAGTACATTGCAGTCAATATGGAAATTCAGCGAATCTTTCAAAACTATGGCAGTCCAGATGATATTTATCCCTACTCTATCGATGAGGGCTTTATTGACCTGACTAGTTCGCTTAATTATTTCATTTCAGACAAGAGTCTCTCTCGCAAAGACAAGCTGGATATGCTTTCTGCTCGTATTCAGAGGGATATTTGGAGGCAGACAGGGATCTACTCTACAGTAGGTATGTCAAATGCCAATCCTTTACTGGCCAAGTTGGCTCTGGATAATGAGGCTAAGCACACTCCGACCATGAGGGCCAACTGGTCTTACCAGGATGTGGAAGAGAAGGTCTGGTCCATTCCCAAGATGACCGACTTTTGGGGAATTGGCAGGCAGATGGAGAAACGCTTGCATGCTCTGGGGATTTTTTCCATCAAGGAATTGGCAACCAGCGATCCCGACCAGCTAAAGAAAGCTCTGGGGCAGGCTGGTCTTCGTTTGTGGTTTCATGCTAACGGAATTGATGAGAGCAATGTTCATAAGCCCTATAAAGCCAAATCCAAGGGCTTGGGGAATTCTCAAATCTTGCCGAGAGACTACGTGAAGCTACGGGATATTGAAATTATTCTCCGAGAAATGGCGGAGCAGGTGGCTATTAGACTGAGAAGGTCTGGAAAGAAAACAACCCTTGTCTCTATCTATGTCGGTTTCTCTAAACAGGAGTTTAGGTCGTCTATTCACACACAAATGAAGATCGAACCGACCAATAATACAGCTGTCTTAACGGATTATGTTTTGAAGTTATTTCATAACAAATACACTTCTGGAGCAGTCAGAAGTGTCGGAGTAAACTATTCAGGCTTTGTAGACGAATCCTTTGGATTGATTTCCCTCTTTGATGATGTTGACAAGTTAGAAAAAGAAGAAAGGATCCAGACGGTCATTGACTCCATTCGGGAACAATTTGGTTTCACTTCCCTTTTAAGAGCAAATGCACTGGAAGAAGCCTCTAGGAGTCTTGCCAGAAGCAAGCTGATTGGGGGACATTCTGCTGGAGGATTAGATGGATTACAATGATTGATCGTTCTTATTTACCTTTTCAATCCGCGCGAGATTATCAAGATCCAGGTATGCAGAAGTGGATGGGATTTTACCTTTCAGAACACACCAGTTCGCTCAGTGAAGAAAAAAGCCGTGTTGATTTTTCGACGGATTTGACTCCAGATGAGAAGTTGCACTTGCTTTCTCAGCTTTATGTTGGCCAACTTAGGGGAAGTTTTGTGCTAAAGGAAAAGAAGCAGAAAACCACTATCATCGGTGTGGTGAGAGAGTTATCGCCTCAGACTCTATCTATTAGGACAAGCGAGGGATATAGGTTGATAGAGGTTGCAGATATCCTCGAAATTCGGCTGTGGGAGGAGGGAGTTTATGACTAGAAAAGAGCTGTATGAAAACAAACTGCAGATGGATTACTTTTCAGATAACTATATTCATTTTGAAGAGGATTTTCAAAAATACTCTGCCATAAACGTACCCTTGACTTTCTTGATTGATGACATCCTACGAACCATGGCGATGAATCAGAAAAACTACTTTGTTTTAAACAAGGAAAATGCCAAGGATGGGCGGGAGCATCGTTTTTATTTTAGGGTGGTAACGGAAAAAGCGTGTCCTAGAAATAGGACCTATGTATATGCTGGGATTAAAAATAGTGGCCAGTAGATTTGGTAGGAGATGAACTCGTTTTTTGGTGTACCCCATTGCAGCTATCTGAAGAGGACTTGAAGAAGCTTATTATGGTCTTTCTGATGAAATCGGACAAGAAGCCCTATCTTTTTTAGATAATCGTTTACTTGAAATTGTTGTTGAATTTGAAAATACTTATCCCAAGTAATCATTCTGTTTTATATATACTAAGATATCCATAGAAATTTATGGATGCTTTTTAATTTGTAGATAGAAAAAGAGAAGACCGGCTGGTCTTCTCTTGGGGGAACTAGAATCATTGAAAAGAATTAAGTAAAGATTTTAATTAGTCTTTGAAATTCTTTTGGAAGATGAGTAGAGACAATACTGAAGTAATAGCAGCCAAGAATAAGAAGGCATTTGCTTCTTGCTCTCCAGTTTCTGGGAGTTGTTTTTCCTTGTCTTGTTTAGCTGTAGTAGCAACAGGTGCTTTTTCATCTTTTCTTGGTGAATCTTCTGTTACAACTGCAGGAGCTGGTTTTTCAGTTTCTCTAGGTAGAACATATTCAGGGAGAGTCACAACTGGTGGCGCCTCTGTTCCTATAGAACTTTGTTTAGTCCCGACTTCAATCACTCTGTCTAGAGCTGGAGTTGACTCAGTTTGAACTACCTTACGATTGCTGCCATCTACTTCGACATACTGGATTATAGCACCATCTTTCCCTTCTGCTAGAACTTTCTCTTTTCCTTTATCTAAGTTTGGATTTTCATGACGGATAGTCTTGAATGGTACTGCCTTCTTGACAATATCCAAACTTGGAAGTTTAAAGACAAGGTCCTTAACTCCCTCTTCAGGACTTGAAGAAGTAATTGGTTTTTCAGGTTCTTTTGGTAGAAGGTACTCAGGGAGAGTCACAACTGGTGGAGTATCTGTTCCTACAGAACTTTGTTTAGTCCCAACTTCAATCACTCGGTCTAGAGCTGGAGTTGATTCAGTTTGAACTACCTTACGATTGCTGCCATCTACTTCGGCATACTCGATTATAGCACCATCTTTCCCTTCTGCTAGAACTTGTTCTTTCCCTTTGTCTAATTGTGGATTTTCTCGACGGATAGTCTTGAATGGTACTGCCTTCTTAACAATATCCAAACTTGGGAGTTGGAAGGTAAGCTCTTTAACTCCTTCTTCAGGACTTGAAGAAGTAATTGGTTTTTCAGGCTGTTTTGGTTCAACTGGTTGTTCTGGTTGGCTAGGTTGCAATTGCTTGATTTGTTCAAGAGCGTTGTTGAGGGCTTTATTGACGTCTTCTGGAGTCTTAGCCTCTTGAATAGCTGCGATTGCTTTGTCAGTAATTT
Source organism: Streptococcus sp. Marseille-Q5112 (assembly GCF_916700555.1). Classification (GTDB taxonomy): domain Bacteria; phylum Bacillota; class Bacilli; order Lactobacillales; family Streptococcaceae; genus Streptococcus; species Streptococcus symci. The sequence goes on along the minus strand of NZ_CAKAKP010000005.1, from coordinate 12,673 downwards.
CAACTAATTTCTTCTTAGCATCGTTGTTGGCACCAAGCTCAGCCACTTTTTTCTCGATAGCTTCAGTCAAGCTAGCCATAGCCTTATCATAATTGATTTTAGGCTGTTCAGGTTGTTTCGGTTCAACCGGTTGTTCTGGTTGGCTAGGTTGCAATTGCTTGATTTGTTCAAGAGCGTTATTGAGAGCTTTATTGACGTCTTCTTGAGTTTTAGCCTCTTGAATAGCTGCGATTGCTTTGTCAGTAATTTCAACTAATTTTTTCTTAGCATCGTTGTTAGCACCAAGTTCAGCCACTTTTTTCTCGATAGCTTCAGTCAGGCTAGCCATAGCCTTATCATAATTGATTTCCGGCTGTTCCGGTTGTTTTGGTTCAACTGGTTGTTCTGGTTGGCTAGGTTGCAATTGCTTGATTTGTTCAAGAGCGTTATTGAGGGCTTTGTTGACGTCTTCTTGAGTCTTAGCCTCTTGAATAGCTGCGATTGCTTTGTCAGTAATTTCAACTAATTTCTTCTTAGCATCGTTGTTGGCACCAAGTTCAGCCACTTTTTTCTCGATAGCTTCAGTCAGGCTAGCCATAGCCTTATCATAATTGATTTCCGGCTGTTCCGGTTGTTTTGGTTCAACCGGTTGTTCTGGACTTGTTTCGTCTCCAGGTTTTTGGTAATTTTCGTCTTTGCTAAGAATATCTTGCAAAGCAGTGACTGTTGACATCACATCTTGTACATTTACAGTATCAGAACTTAATTGTGCAGTGAGTTTATCAAGATTAGACTTAAATGCTTGACGTGCAGTTGCTGTATTTTTCAAACCACTTGGATCAAAGTTAGATAAGTCGTCTTTCCATTTAGAGAGAGATTGAAGGATTTGTGTTTTGCTGTAGAGTTCGCTTCCTTCACCACGAGTGATGAATTGATCCACCTGGATACCGATGTTTCGAGACAAATCGTTTCGATCAGGATCTAGTTGAAGGGTGACTGCGTGCAAGTTTTCATCAAGACCTTTTAGGCTAACCAGAGTTTGATTGCCTTGGCGTTGAGTAGCGTGACCGCTAAAGTATTTCTTGCCCTCAATAGTCGACGCATTTCCCATGCCATCTTGGTAAGGAACTTCTTTGCCATCTAGGAAGACTTTGTAGATACCATGATTTGGATCAACATAGCCCTTGATATCAAGTCCAGTACCGTAGAAGTAGGCTGTGACAGTTGTCTTTTTCTTTTGTTCATCAGTTAAGCGACCAAAGGAAGCCCAAGACTCCGTTTTTTGGTACTTGTCTGCTGAATTGGTTTCATGGTGCCAGCCAGGACTGTAATCCAACTGACTAGCTTGGTCATCATAACTTGTTTGATCCTTGATCAGCAATTCAGCTTTCATCACTTGGATGGTTGCATCGGTAGCAAAACCGAGTAAAGCACCATCAGAAACAGAAGTGAGCTTGGCTTTGAAGTCAAAGATAGAGTCGGCTTGTTCTGTAAAGTCAATCGTTGGGATGGTAACAGTCTTTTCTGTTTCTCCATCTTCAAAAGTCACATCTTGAGTTGTATCTTGGTAAACTTTACCGTGAACCCCAGTTCCAGGTTCTGTGATGAAGCGAACAGTAGCAGTACCCTTGCTTCCACCAACACGTTTAATTTTAACAGTGACTGGTTTTCCTTTTTCGACTTCGTAAGAAGTTGCTTCAAGCTCAAACATACCCTTGCTGTTATTGTTTAGAGTGTAGATTCCTTCTGTAGCAATTGGTTCACCTGTTTTATTAACAAGGGTAATGGTATGTTGGCCAGGTGCTAAATCGTCTGTTTCATATACTTTTTGGCTGCGTTTACGGCTAGTGTTCTTAGTTTGCACATCCGCAACTTTTTGGCCATCAACGTAGACGGACATTTCTCCATGACCTGGGTCAACTGTAGAGACGACATAAGCCTTGGTTCCTGTGAAAGTATAGCTTACTTTGGCATCTTTTTGATTGGTCCACATAGAAGTGCCACGAACACCTTCAGATTCATTGTACCAAGTTGTACCGGCTGTATCCGCTGTTGTATTTGAGTGGTATTCAAGTCCAAGAGGGTAGCCGTCTGTCTTTTCGATACTACTTGGTGTCTTGTAGACTGAGAAGTTGGTTAAGATTGGAGTTGCTTGAGCTCCGGTGATGGTTACACGGATTTTTTGTGCCTCTACAGGCTTGCCTTGAATCAAGCGACGGTAACCAACAGTTGAACCTTCTCCGTAAGTTACCCAGCGACCGTTGATTTCGACTTCAATCTTGAAACCAGAGATACGTTGACCTTTAGCGATGTCTTCCTTGAGTTCGACAACGTCAAAGCGTCTCTTTTGTCCCAAATCGACTGTGAAGCTACCTGTTGTGGCATCATTTGAGAGCGCCCAGCTGGTATCGTCTTTGCCGTCTGTCAGGTGACTTTCTTTATAGAGGTGGTTCTGACGAGTAGAACTTGCTGTTACAGTCGCTCCTTTGGCAAAGTCAGTCGCATACATTTGGTCTAGGGTTGCTTTGAATTCCTTCAAGCGAGCCACATCAGCATCTGCGAATTTTCCTTCTTTGTTTGGTGGAATGTTGAGAAGAAGTGGCGTTCCACGACCAACAGACTTGAAGTAGATATCCATCAATTCTTTGAGGGATTTTGGTTGCTGATTATCGTGGTAGAACCAGCCAGAGCGGATGGAAACATCTGCTTCCCCTACAGAGTACATATCTCCGTCAGGGTCACCGTGGTTAAGGTATTCGTTCTTAACATTTTCGGTGATGTTTGCTTTCTTGACCTTATGCCATACAGGGTCACCGGCGATACCACGCTCATTTCCAATCCAACGGATACTTGTTGGTTCGGCAGAGAAGATAGCGATATCTCCTTCAGCTTCCTTGATGTATTTGAACCACTCATCAAAAGTGTAGGTTACTTTTTGGGCACCGCTACCGCGTGCTCCATCCATCCAAACTTCGATAAATTTACCCTTATTACCGTATTTTGGATTACCAAGGATTTCTTTTAGTTGATTGAGGTAGTATTCGTTGTATTCTTTTTGAGTAGCTACCTTATATTTAGGGCTATTAACATCCCATGGAGATAGATAAACCCCCATATTCATATCGTATTTAGTAGCTGATTTTGAAACTTCTTCTAAAAGGTCTCCCTTACCATCTTTCCATGGACTTGCAGCTACGGTATGATTTGTATATTTAGATGGGTAAATAACGAAGCCATCGTGGTGTTTCACTACCATAATGGTGCGTTTAAAGCCAGTTTCCTTTAGAGTACGGATCCATTGATCTGTATCTAAGTTAGTTGGATTGAAGTTTTTAGGGTCTTCATTTCCATGTCCCCATTCAGAATTAGTATAAGTATTCATACCATAGTGGATGAAGGCAGCTAATTCTTCCTTGTGATAATCAAGTTGAGCCTTGCTTGGAAGGGGGCCGTGATTTCCGATTTCTGTTTCTTTATCTTCTGGATGAGCAGCAGGTAAAACATTTGAAGTCGGACTAGAGCTATCAGAGATTTTTTCGTATTCAAAGACGACATCATTCACACCCTTGTGCTGGATGCTGGCTTCTAAGCGTGGAGTGATCGCGCGGTAGCCTGCGATTTCTTTTGCTTCAAAAGTATTTACAAAAGAAACATCGTATTCTTTTCCGTCATTATTATCAGTAACAACATCTGCTAATTCTTGCTCTGAGCCTTTCAAACGATAATGAATGGCAAATGAACCTTTATTCACTTTATAAACCACCTTGATGACCCGTGTTCCTGGAGCTGTTTTGCTGACGACGTTGTAGGTCCACTCATCTTTGAGTTGTTTGTTGATTTCGACGCCATCAATAGAGACGATCTGGTATTTCTCTTGATTTTTTGTATAGAAGTCAGTCTTAGCGATTTCTTTTTTGAAGTCATAATCAAAAGCTGTTCCAACTTCAGTTTTTTCAACAAAAGTATCATCAGTTTTGATTGGATTACCAGTTTCATCTACGTGTTGAACAACTACACGTCCGTAATCAATTCCTTTAATGAGTGTCGCAACACCATTTTCATCGAAAGAATATTGATTTTCACCAATAACAGCAGTTTTATTTCTGAACATTTCTCCTTCAGGAGTAAAGTAATATCGTTTCCCATTATCACCTTGGTACCAACCTTTGACGCCATATTTTGCGATAATATCTTTTACCCATTTGACTTGCTCAGGTGAGAGGACGATTCCACCACCGAAACGGTCTTTGTCGGGGATGCCGTTTTCAATTGTGCCGTGTTGGTGAACACCGACTACTTTACCATCACTGTTGATAATACCAGCACCTGAAAGGCCTGAAACAGAAGTCATATGATAGGTGATGCCTTTTGAGCCTTTATCATCATAATTATCAACAGATTTCACGACACCATCAGCCTTGTAAAGTTGACCAGCTACAATTGGTTTTTTGAGCTCAGGTGAGCTTGAATCAGTTGGATATCCAATCGTGCTAACAGGGTCCCCAGGTTGATAGGTTTTGTTTTCTGCCAAAGGAACAAAGGTAGCAGCTTTATTTGGACTAGCGATTTGAAGAGGAACAGGTGCTACAACAGCAGCCAAGTCATTTTGATATCCTTTTCCAAATTCTTTCTTGTTCCAAAAATGAATATCTTCTTCTTTGAATAGAGTAGTATTACCCGTTACAGGCTGAGAATTGCGAACAGCAGAATTAGAACCGAGGTTATAGTAGAACTTAGCAGAATCTCCGCCTCGAATATGTCCTTCTTTTGTATCACGGTTTGATTCTAAAAAGTTGTGGGCAACAGTCAAGATGACATTTGGTGCCACAAAAATACCAGAACCAGACACGATATAGCGTTGGGAACCACCATTGTAAATAGTGTAAATCATACTAGCAGCAGTAGCAGGTTGTCCTTCATAAGGGACGTGCTTCAAATCTAGACCACCGTTGATAATTGCACGATTACCATTTTCAGCTTCTTTTGGAAGTTCTTCCTTGTTTTTTAGAATGCTTTCTGTCTCAACTTTAGGACTATCCTTCTTGTCTAGGATTGCTGAAGTATCTATGTTTTTCACGGGTGCATCAGGATAAGCTTGATCGTGGATTTCTTCAGGAAGCAAGTCAGTAGTTTTAGTTTCTGCTACAGTCTTCTCTTCTACTGGTTTAACAGTTTTTTCTGCTTTCTCTGCTTTCTCTGACTCTTGAGGTGTAGAAATTACAGGACTTTCATTTTTGACTTCTGGTTTGGTTTTTTCAACTTCGGCCAATTTTTCTACATTTGGTTGAGAGCTTGTAGCTTCAATTTTTGCTTCGTCAGCTAGTGCTGTACCAGATGCAAAAAAAGCAAGCCCAACCATAACCGAAGCAACACCAACGGTTAATTTTCTGATGCTAAAAGTTTGCTCTTTTTCAAAAAGGTATCGATTCATAATGTACTCCTAGTTTGAATCAAGACAGTCAGCTACTGTCTGAGCCCAAGTATGACTTGGAAACGATTTTCTTTAGCGATAGTTAGATTTTGTGCAATAGTTTGAGACTAATTACCCCCTCTGTTTAAGCGCTTTCATTTTAGAATAAAAAAATTAAAATTGTTATCTTAATCTTTAAAATAACCTAAAAACCTTAACATAACAAATATACTAAATTGTTCCAAGAAATGCAATAGAGAAAGTAAACCTAATTTAAAGAAATTCTTTCACTTTTTAAAGAAAATCCCTCCTGCTATTTTGTGGAACATAGAAGGAGGGATTTTAACGAAATTTAGAGTAGATTACGTATCGCCTCTTCAATTTGTTTTGGGTCTGTTTTGGAAGAAAAGCGCTCAAAGACTTGCCCATCTCGACCGATGAGAAACTTAGCGAAATTCCATTCGATTCGTTTTCCTAGTGGGCCAGATTTTTGGTTTTTCAACCAGACATAGAGGGGATCTGCTTCCTTACCGTTGACCTTGATCTTGGCAAAACGTGGGAAGCTGGTTTGATAATGTAGGCTACAGAAGCTGTTGATTTCCTCTGCACTGCCTGGTGCTTGTCCCATAAACTGATTGCAAGGGAAGTCTAAAATCTCAAAACCTTGGTCTTGATAGTGGTTATAGAGTTCTTGGAGCCCTTTGTACTGGGGCGTTAAACCACATCCAGTAGCAGTGTTGACAACCAAAAGAACTTTCCCACGATAGGCATCTAGTGAGATTTCTTGCTTGTCTTGGTTTAAGACTAAAAAATCGTAGATTGAGGTCATTGTTTGCTTTTCTCCTTCTGGTTGGTATGTTTAGGAGTTTTTTCCTCCTGTAGGGATAGAAATCCGTAGGTCAGAGTTCCAAAAATGCTACCGATAATCAGGCCATACATCAGTAAAGGAACACTTTTATCGAATTGCATGAGCAACTTCACAAAATCTGGAAGGGACATCTGCTGAACGAAGACTTTATGAAAGATGAGTAAGGTAAAGAGACCAATCTGAATACCGATAAACACAATCCAACTCCTAAATTTGATTTGGGCTTTGCTGTAGGTTTTGAGGATGATTTCTGACTTGTCATCTTTTTCAAGATGGAGTTCTTTGACGGCTCTTTGAGTTTTTAAAGTAATGAAAAAAATGAGTCCAGAGTAAACGTAGGGCATGGCATAGCGAACGGCTTCTATGAAGCGTCCAAATAACAGATAAAACAAGAAGAGGAAGAAGGAAGAATAAACGATTTGAACCATAGAACGGGCACAAGCCTTGTAGATAATCTCTTGTCGGCATTCATCAAAAGGGCCTTGGATGTGAAAGAGATTTCGAAGTAGGCGAGTAGTGAAGTCTTCTTTTTTCATGCTAGTAACCTCCTAAATGAGTGGTTTTACTGATTTTCTTTTACAAATTGATAGAGATAATAAAGATAAGTAATAGAAGAAAGGATAGCGATAGTGAGCAGTAAATAATATTTCCAATTGCTTGAAATGAGCGTCAGTTGTGGTAAGGATAGAATCATAAAGTATAGTGCTAAGTTGAGTATGCGTGTTTTTTGGGAGTCAATCTTTAGATAAGTCAGTCTTTTGTTGAAGACTGGAATAAAGACTAGAGGGAGGAGTATCTCGCTGATTGGCAAGTTCCCTGTAACGATGATGAAGATGAGCAGAGAACTGAACAAAAGATGATAGGTAAGTAAAGTTATTAGTGATTTCATAGGGCACCTCCTAATCCTCATCTTGATTTTTCTTAGCTTTAGCAATGCGACGGGAGATGAGGAACTGTATGCTTGCTCCGAAGAAGATAGAACCGAGAATGCTTGATACACCATTTCTTATAGTGAGGAGAGAATGAAAATAGTCCTGACCTTCACCTATGAGTATACTGAGAAGAGGAGTTATAAAAAACATCCATAGACCAAAGAACAAACCTGCTTTAAGACCTGGGTAGTATAGTTGCTTGCTTTCTTTCTCATTCAGCATATCTGGATCAATAGCTGTAATCCCTGTTTTTTTCATTTGGTAGGTGACATAGCCAGCAGCGATGAGGGCAATCACTAGAATCAGAGGAGGATAGATTAGAGCCACTTCTTGAGGGTATTTATAGGCCAGAAGGAGTGGAATAAGATTTCCGAAAATCATCAGATAAAAGAGGATGATAAAGACTTGGTTACCGATACGATCGGCCTCACGCCGTTTGTATTCGTCAAGGGGACCAGAAATACCGTATGTGCGTTTGATCAGTTTTTCAGTAAAGGTTTCTTTTTTCATGAGTTGGCTCCTTTTTTAAAAATCTTCCTCCCAAAAGAGACTGTTGAGATCAGTTTGGAGGCTGCGGGCGAGATTGAGACAGAGTTCCAGGGTTGGATTGTACTTGTCGTTTTCAATCATATTGATGGTTTGTCTCGAGACACCGATATCCTTGGCGAGTTCGAGCTGGGAAATGCCCAGTTCCTTGCGAAATTCTTTCACACGATTCATCTGGACTCCTTTCTGATTTGTGTCGTATATATTTGACTATATTATATTCTTCTATGGAGTAGATGTCAAGCATATTTGACATATTTCTTAAAGAAATCTTACTTGTTTTTGGTCTATTTGTCTGACTAGTGCAAGCTAGTCAGATTTGTGGTAAAATAGATAAGATATGACAAAAGAATTTCATCATGTAACGGTCTTACTCCACGAAACGATTGATATGCTCGACGTAAAGCCTGAGGGTATCTACGTTGATGCGACCTTGGGTGGAGCAGGCCATAGCGAATATTTATTAAGCAAATTAAGTGAAAAAGGCCATCTCTATGCCTTTGACCAGGACCAGAATGCCATTGACAATGCGCAAAAACGTTTGGCACCTTACATTGAAAAGGGGATGGTGACTTTTATCAAGGATAATTTCCGTCATTTACAGGCACGTTTGCGCGAAGCTGGTGTTCAGGAAATTGATGGAATTTGTTATGACTTGGGAGTGTCTAGTCCTCAATTGGACCAGCGTGAGCGTGGTTTTTCTTATAAAAAGGATGCGCCACTGGACATGCGGATGAATCAGGACGCTAGTCTGACAGCCTATGAAGTGGTGAACCACTATGACTATCATGATTTGGTTCGTATTTTCTTCAAGTATGGAGAGGACAAATTCTCTAAACAAATAGCCCGTAAGATTGAACAAGCACGTGAAGTCAAGCCAATCGAGACAACGACGGAGTTGGCAGAAATTATCAAGTCGGCCAAACCTGCCAAGGAGCTCAAGAAGAAGGGCCATCCTGCAAAGCAGATTTTCCAGGCTATTCGAATTGAAGTCAATGATGAACTGGGAGCGGCAGATGAGTCCATCCAGCAGGCTATGGAGATGTTGGCTCTAGATGGTAGAATCTCAGTGATTACTTTCCATTCCTTGGAAGACCGCTTGACCAAGCAATTGTTCAAGGAAGCTTCAACAGTGGAAGTTCCAAAAGGTTTGCCTTTCATCCCAGATGATCTTAAGCCCAAGATGGAATTGGTATCCCGTAAGCCAATCTTGCCAAGTGCAGAGGAGTTAGAAGCCAATAACCGCTCGCACTCAGCTAAGTTGCGCGTGGCCAGAAAAATTCACAAGTAAGAGGAAAAAATGGTAGATAAGAAAGAAACAACCAGTCAATTCTTGCAGAATCGTATAAAAAAATTCTCACGTGTGGAGAAGGCTTTTTATCTTTCCATCGCTTTTACGGCTCTCGTTTTAGCAGTGAGTATCATCTTTATGCAGACACGACTCTTGCAAGTGCAAAGTGATTTAACAAAAATCAATGCGCAGATAGAGGAAAAGAAGACAGAGCTGGATGATGCTAAGCAGGAAGTGAATGAATTGATTCGTTCCGAGCGCTTGAAAGAAATTGCAGATAAAAAAGATTTGAAATTGAATAATGAAAATATCCGAACAGCGGAGTAAGATATGAAATGGACAGAAAAAATAACCCGATTTGCGATAAAAAATCGTAAATCTCCAGCAAAAAACCGTAGGATAGTTGGCAAGTATCTCAGCTTTTTAGCTGTTGCCCTTTTCGGCCTCTTTTTGGCCAATTTTGCTTATATTATCGCAAAAGGTAATATATTTGGTACTGACTTGGTAAAAGAGGCTAAAAAGGTTCACCAAACAACCCGAACAGTTCCTGCCAAACGTGGGACTATCTATGACCGAAATGGAGTGCCTATCGCTGAAGATGCGACCTCTTATAACGTGTATGCTGTTATTGATAAAAAATACAAGTCAGCAACGGGAAAAATTCTTTATGTAGAGGATTCGCAGTTTAATAAGGTAGCAGAAATTTTCCATAAGTATTTGGATATGGATGAGGCTTATGTGAAAGAGCAACTGGCTCAACCAAATCTGACCCAGGTTTCCTTTGGTGCAAAAGGAAATGGGATTACATATGCCAATATGATGGCTATTAAAAAAGATTTGAAAGATGCTAGTGTGGAAGGGATTGACTTTACAACTAGCCCTAACAGAAGCTATCCAAATGGACAATTTGCTTCTAGCTTTATTGGCTTAGCCCAACTTCATGAAAATGAGGATGGTAGTAAGAGTTTGTTAGGGACTTCTGGTTTGGAGAGTTCTTTAAATACCATTCTTGCTGGGACAGACGGTATTATTACCTATGAAAAAGACCGTGTAGGAAATATCGTACCAGGTACAGAACTGGTATCGCAACAAACTGTGGATGGCAAGGATGTTTATACAACATTGTCTAGTCCGCTACAATCTTTCATGGAAACTCAGATGGATGCCTTTCTAGAAAAAGTAAAAGGTAAGTATATGACCGCGACCTTGGTCAGTGCAAAGACCGGTGAAATTCTCGCTACCACCCAACGACCTACCTTTAATGCAGATACTAAAGAAGGAATCACTGAGGACTTTGTTTGGCGTGATATTCTTTATCAAAGTAACTATGAACCAGGATCAGGCATGAAGGTTATGACGTTAGCTTCTTCTATTGATAATAATACCTTCCCAAGTGGAGAATACTTCAATAGCAGTGAATTTAAAATGGCGGATGCGACGACTCGAGATTGGGATGTTAATGAAGGTTTGACTACTGGTAGTATGATGACTTTCTTACAAGGTTTCGCTCACTCCAGTAATGTTGGAATGAGTCTACTTGAACAAAAAATGGGAGATGCTACTTGGTTGGATTATCTAAAACGCTTTAAATTTGGGGTTCCAACTCGCTTTGGCTTGACAGATGAATACGCTGGTCAACTTCCAGCTGATAATATTGTTAGTATTGCTCAAAGCTCATTTGGGCAAGGAATTTCAGTGACACAAACACAAATGCTTCGTGCCTTTACAGCTATTGCTAATGATGGAGTTATGCTGGAGCCAAAATTTATAAGTGCTATTTATGATACTAACAATCAGTCTGTACGTAAGTCACAAAAAGAAATAGTAGGAAATCCTGTTTCCAAAGAGGCAGCAAGCACAACTCGAAATCACATGATCTTAGTTGGGACGGACCCTCTATATGGAACTATGTATAATCACTACACAGGAAAGCCAATTATAACAGTTCCTGGACAAAATGTAGCAGTTAAATCCGGTACGGCTCAAATCGCTGATGAGAAAAATGGAGGATACTTGGTTGGTTCTACCAATTATATTTTCTCAGTTGTGACTATGAATCCTGCTGAAAATCCTGATTTTATCTTGTATGTAACGGTTCAACAGCCTGAGCATTATTCAGGTATCCAGTTGGGAGAATTTGCCACCCCAATCTTGGAGCGGGCTTCAGCTATGAAAGAATCTCTCAATCTTCAATCTCCAGCCAAAAATTTAGATAAAGTTACGACAGAATCTTCTTATGCAATGCCTAGCATCAAGGATATTTCACCTGGTGAGTTGGCGGAAGCCTTACGCCGAAATATTGTGCAACCAATCGTTGTAGGTACTGGAACAAAGATTAAAGAGACTTCTGTAGAAGAAGGAAAAAATCTTGCACCAAACCAACAAGTTCTCCTTTTATCGGATAAGGTAGAAGAAATTCCAGATATGTATGGCTGGAAAAAAGAGATTGCTGAGACCTTTGCTAAATGGTTGGATATTGAGCTAGAATTTGAAGGTTCAGGTTCCGTCGTCCAAAAGCAAGACGTTCGGACCAATACAGCTATCAAAAACATTAAAAAAATTAAATTAACTTTAGGAGATTAACATGATTAGTTCCATCAGTGCTGGAATTGTGACATTTTTACTAACTTTAGTAGGAATTCCGGCCTTTATCCAATTTTATAGAAAGGCGCAAATTACAGGCCAGCAGATGCATGAGGATGTCAAACAGCACCAGGCAAAAGCTGGGACTCCTACAATGGGGGGACTTGTTTTCCTCATTGCTGCAGTTGTGGTGAGTTTCCTCGTCGCTCTTTTTTCAAAACAATTGACCAATAATGTTGGTATGGTTTTGTTTATTTTGGTCTTGTATGGTTTGGTTGGTTTTTTAGATGACTTTCTCAAGGTCTTCCGAAAGATCAATGAGGGGCTAAACCCCAAACAGAAATTGGCTCTTCAGCTGCTAGGTGGCGTCATTTTCTACCTTTTTTATGAGCGTGGGGGCGATATGCTCTCTGTCTTTGGCTACCAAGTGCATTTAGGGATTTTCTATATTATCTTCGCTCTTTTCTGGCTAGTCGGCTTTTCAAACGCAGTCAACTTGACAGATGGTATTGACGGTCTAGCTAGTATTTCCGTTGTGATTAGCTTGTCTGCCTATGGAGTTATTGCCTATGTGCAAGGTCAGATGGATATCCTTCTAGTGATTCTTGCCATGATTGGTGGTTTGCTTGGTTTCTTCGTCTTTAACCATAAGCCTGCTAAAGTCTTTATGGGGGATGTGGGAAGTTTGGCCCTAGGTGGAATGTTGGCAGCTATCTCTATGGCCCTCCACCAAGAATGGACTCTCTTGATTATCGGAATTGTTTATGTCTTTGAAACAACTTCGGTCATGATGCAAGTCAGTTATTTTAAACTGACAGGTGGTAAACGTATTTTCCGTATGACGCCTGTGCATCATCATTTTGAGCTTGGAGGATTGTCTGGTAAGGGAAGTCCTTGGAGCGAGTGGAAGGTCGACTTCTTCTTTTGGGGAGTGGGGCTATTAGCAAGTCTCTTGACCCTAGCAATTTTATACCTACTGTAAAAAATAATTTAGTGTTTCGATTGTATGACACGAAAACGGACGATGGTAACGTATACAGATAGTCTAGTAGATAATATAAAGG